>CALGSR010000395.1 GCA_937902115.1 uncultured Bacillus sp.
ACGGCCACTGCTGCTATGATTATAAACATCACAATCGCAGCTGTTTTAATAATGGCCAAAAGATTTTCCACTTTTTCAAACCCTTTGCTGCCAGTAATGACAACAATGATGGAAAGGAGGGCATACCCAGAGGCGAATAACCAAAGGGGGATATTCGGGAACCAAAATTTTGAGAGGATGGAAAGTGCTGTTAATTGACTCCCCATAATTAGTATATTAGAGCTCCAATAATTCCATCCACAGCTGAATCCAGCCCAGCGGCCATAGGCTTTACCGGCATAATAACAGAAAGATCCATCTTGAGGATCTTCCGCTGTCATTTTTGCTAATAAATTATAGACAATATAGGTTCCAATCGCGGCTAAAATAAAGGAAAAAATAATTGAAGGTCCAGTTATTTTTATTCCAATTGCCGACCCAAGAAAGAATCCTGTACCAATTGTGCAACCGATACCGATTAACGACAATTGCCACCATTTTAAATCTCCGCTCTTTCCTTTTCCTAAAGGCATAAAAAAATCCATACAATACCTCCTCGCGCTTGTTTTTATCATTCGATGAGGCATTGTTTTTTATGTACATGAAAGATTAACACCGCAGAAGAAGCTTTAGAAAAATAGCGGCTTTTTGCTAAGGTGGGTTTTTGCCCCATTTTGAGGAAGGATAATACGATAAGGAACCGTCCATATTAAGATTGTTATGAATTTAAACACTTTTAGACTTCAGAATATACGACAAAGGCGTGTCAGCAATGGAGCATATCGAAAATATTCTTCCTGTTAAAACTAAGAAAGGTGAAAAAAGTGATTCAAGAAACAAGCCGAGTAATAAAAAATGGGCCGTATTGTCTATTTCATCGATTCCACTTGTCATGACACTCGGAAATTCAATGCTTATTCCCGTTCTGACCATAATGGAACGGCAACTGGGAATAACAGCTTTTCAGGCTAGTATGATCATTACTGTTTATTCTGTGGTTGCGATCTTTTTCATTCCAATTGCTGGATTTTTATCGGATCATATCGGAAGAAAAAAGGTCATTATTCCGAGTCTGATCATTACAGCAATCGGTGGTTTCATTTCCGGCTGGGCTGGCTGGAAAATGGAAAATCCATATATGGTTATTTTAATGGGACGAGTGTTACAAGGGATCGGATCTGCAGGAGCATTTCCGATTGTATTACCACTGATAGGTGATATGTTTAAGAGTGATGAAGAAGTGAGTAGTTCATTAGGGCTAATCGAAACTTCAAATACTCTTGGAAAGGTACTGAGTCCAATCTTAGGAGCTTTTTTAGCGGGGTTTTTTTGGTATCTACCTTTCCTGTCTATTCCAGTATTTTGTTTCATTTCAATTTTACTTATGTTTTTCTTAGTGAAAACACCAAATAAAAGGGAAGAGCCACTTCCGTTTCATAAGTTTTTACAAAGTATAAAGGAAATTTTTAAACATAATTGGAAGTGGTTGTTTGCTGTATTTCTAATTGGGATCATATTGATGTTTGTCCTATTTTCGGTGTTGTTTTATCTTTCAGATGTATTGGAAAATAAGTATAACATTAAAAATGTCAAAAAAGGGCTTTTACTGGCAATCCCATTAGGGGGATTATGTCTTTCATCCTATATGACAGGAAAATTAATTAAGGAAAATAAGGTTCTTATGAAGTGGCTTACTTTTGGAGGAATTCTTATTTTAGCATCCTCCATCGTCTTTTTAAGCTTTTCAAAGACGATGTGGTTTATGATCCTTCTGTTTGTCTTGGGTGGGATCGGAATTGGAGTAGGTCTCCCTTGTCTAGATGCTTTTATTACCTCAGGGATTGAGAAAGAACAAAGAGGTACGGTGTCCTCGGTATATAGCTCCATGCGTTTTGTCGGGGTTGCAGCTGGACCGCCGGCAATGGCAGTGATGATGAAGGGAGCTGACCACTTGATTTTTTATATATTAGCAGGTTTAAGTCTTTTGGCTGCGCTTGCTACACTTAAAGCAATCAAACCAGAAAAGAATGATGCATAGCATGGTTGTTAGAATGAAAAAAGAAGCTTAGCTGCTTGAATCGCAAAATAGATTCCAAACCCAATAAGGGATAACCCTGATAATCTAGAAATGATTATCAGGGTGGATTTTGTTAACATTCTGCGGAAAGAGCTTGAGAGCAATGCCATTGAAAAATCCCAGCCAAGAATGCCAATAAAAATAGCAAAACTGTATAGCATGACATGCTGAAAGTCATATTTCGCAACTGTGTTAGCAAGGATGGAACCATAAATGCCAAGCCAAAACAATATCGTTAATGGATTGGCAATAGACATAAAAAATCCTGATAAAAAGGATGAAAAGTGAGATTCTCTCGAATTCCTTGCTTGCATTTCAAATTTCCCTGCACTCATGATTCCCTCAACTCCCGTATAGGTAAGGACAAAAAAACCAAAAAGCCAGAGAAATGTTTTCATGAAGGGGATCTCTAAAAAATGGACAACTCCGAAGAAAACGAGAAGCATATATACCAAGTCAGCAGTCAATGCACCCCAGCCTAATACCCATGAATGCCAAAACCCCAGCTTAATGCCCCTATCAAGCTGGGCTGCATTAATGGGGCCGATAGGAGCCGCTAAAGACAGCCCCAAAAAGATATAACTCAAAAAAACACCCAAATCAAGTTCACCTCACTGTCATACTCTTTTAAATGTATTCACAAGATGAGACTTGTACCACTTTTTATAAAGAAGAACCTCAATCAAGTTTGTAAAAGGTTGAACCATTTGATTCGGCTATTTTCAACAGGAATATTTTTCAATTAATCGCACACCCTAATATTATGTCATTTTTAAGTAATATGTAGTATGAGGTGTCAGGATTGCTTTTACAAAAAAGTACGAAAGAAAAATGGCTCATAGCTATAGCGCTTTTCGCAATCATCTTATTTGTATCTCCATTATTTATTTTGGGAGAACATGCACATATACGTGTCCATGATAATCTGGATTCTAATTTATCCTGGTACAAAGTATTGGCGGAAAGCGGTCAAATCACAGGCAGTATGGATGCAAAGATTGAGCAGATTATCAATGGAAATTTATCACGCAATGCATTTGGTACAGAATTTAGTTTAATTGTTTGGCTCTATGCACTTTTTCCTACGATGACGGCCTATGCAATAAGCCAGAGTATCACAAGAATCATTGCATTTATCGGGATGTACCTGTTGCTGAAAAAACACTTTCTAAAAGGAGCGGATTGGGAGTTAATTAATGTAGGTACCTCACTAGCATTAGCATTTACCCCATTTTGGCCATCGGGTATGTTAAGTACACTTGGCATGCCTCTTGCTTTATGGGCCTTTTTGAATATTCGCAATGGAGAAAAGTCATGGAAAAATTATCTTGTTTTAACACTGCTCCCGTTCTACTCCAGTATTGTGCTTGGATTTTTCTTTTTCCTAAGTGCCATGGGGCTTTTCTGGGTATCAGATATTTTAAGAGGGAGGGGTTGGAACCTCCGCTTTCTATTATCTATTGCCTATATGACGTTTATTTTTGCCCTTGTTGAATATCGACTCGTTTATTCTTTTTTATTTGACGATGATCCGAACAGCAGATATGAATATTTTCATGCCCGCTTAACTTTTGCACATTCGTTACGGTTGACGGTGAAAAACTTTATATACGGTCATCATCATGCGGCAACAATCCATACATTGATTATCCTGCCAGTGATGTTCATTGCTTTAACGATCGTTTGGCGAAAAAAACTTTGGAAGGTGGAACATCGCTTTGTTTTTTTATTTATTCTTAATTTTTTATTATCTCTATGGTATGCCTTCTGGTTTTATAAAGGATGGCAGCCGTTGACAGAAAGGTTCCACTTTCTTGATACCTTTAATTTTGCCCGTTATCACTTTTTGCGGCCGCTTGTCATTTATATGCTGTTTGCCCTTGCGTTAAAAATTTTCTACTTGCAAGGAGGGCTTTGGAAAAAGGCAGTACCAATTCTTGTTATCGTTCAAGTTTTAGTTGCTACCTTCTATAATGAAGAAATCTTGTTTCAGGATAAGCCGACTGTAAAACAATTTTATGCGGTGGAGCAATTTCAGGAAATCGAGGATTATATTGCCGTTCCACAGGAGGAATATAAGGTGGCAAGCATCGGACTGCATCCAGCGATTGCCCAATATAACGGATTTCATACCCTTGATACATATAATAATTTTTATCCATTAAGCTATAAAAACCAATTTAGAAAAATCATTGAAAAAGAATTAGAAAAAAATAAAACCATCCGTATTTACTTTGATGAATGGGGTGGACGCTGTTATCTTTTTACAGCAGAGTTAGGCAAACATTATATGTTTAAGAAACATACGAAAAAGAAATTGAAGAACCTTGAGCTGAATACGATTCAATTCAAGAAAATGGGTGGAAGGTATATTTTTTCAAGTGTACCGATTGAAAATGCAGCTGATAACCATCTGGAATTAGAAAATGTGTTTGAATCAGATCATAGTGTATGGAAAATCTATCTATATAAAGCGATCTAGCAGAAGGAGGAAACCAACATGGAAAATCCAGTGCTTACCATTGTCGTTCCGTGTTATAACGAAGAAGAAGTTCTTTTGGAAACGATTTCGCAGTTGACCTGTCTACTAATGGGCCTTAATGAAGAAGGGCTTGTTTCGGAGAAAAGTAAAATTCTTTTTGTGGACGATGGCAGTAAAGACAATACATGGAAAATGATTTATAAATATAGTTTGAAAAACGAAATGATTCGCGGGTTGAAGCTTTCGCGAAATGTTGGGCATCAAAATGCACTTTTGGCAGGTCTATATACAGTAAAAGCAGCCTCTGATTGTGTCATTTCGATTGATGCAGATCTACAGGATGATATTCAAGTCATCAAAGACTTTATTCTAAAATTCCGCGAAGGCTTTGATATTGTTTATGGTGTGCGGAAAAAAAGAGATAAAGATACCTTATTCAAAAAGTATACAGCACAAGGGTTTTATATCCTTATGCAGAAGCTGGGCGTAAATCTAGTTTATAATCATGCTGATTTCCGCTTAATGAGTAAACGCGCACTAGAAGAGTTGGAGCGATTTGAAGAAGTGAACCTATTTTTACGCGGGATTGTCCCTCTGATTGGATTTAAATCAACAAGTGTTTTTTATGAGCGGAAAGAAAGGCTTGCAGGTGAAACAAAATATCCATTAAAAAAAATGTTGTCTTTTTCATTTGAAGGGATTACTTCGTTTTCTGTAACACCGATTCGTTTTGTTCTAGTTATTGGTTTTTTATCCTTTTTTATTAGTCTTATATTTGGAGCCTATTTTTTTGGTTTAAAATTTCTCGGTCATACGGAAATCGGCTGGACATCTCTTATTACCTCTATTTGGCTCATTGGTGGCCTACAACTCATTGCCATTGGACTTGTTGGAGAATACGTAGGTAAAATCTATAAAGAAACAAAACACCGCCCAAAATATATTATCGACATCGATACCTTTAATTTGCCAGTGCCCCGTCATATCTTAAATGCAGGAGGCAATGAGATTGAGTTCTATCACGCTGATTTTAGGGAACTATCTGAAACGAACTAATTCCTTTTTTCGCTTCCTAATGGTTGGTATGATCAATACTTTTACAGGTCTGTCTTGCATATTTTTTTAATGAATATTCTTGGGCAGTCATATTGGATAGCAACTTTTTTCGGTAATAGTTTCGGTGCTGCTGTGAGCTATGTTTTAAATAGAAATTTTAACTTTAATGAATCAATTTCATAAATT
>CALGSR010000396.1 GCA_937902115.1 uncultured Bacillus sp.
GGAACTACTATGGAGGACTTATTTATACCGTTGGAGAATGGAGGAAAAAGGAATGGATAAATCTAGGAAAGTAATCGCTGTCTTAACTTTTGCTGTTTTTTGTATACTTACAGGCTTCACCTTATACAAATGGGTACGATTTGGAACCATAGAGGGAGGTTCTGTATTTTTAAGTTTTATTGCCTTATCATACTTTTTTAACTGGCTTAATTGGGGCGACGCTGAAGGCGGCGGTGAGAAAGACGAGTTAGATAGACATATTGAAACTCAAAGTGCAAAGATTGGTTATTTTGTGTTAATGGCTTTAGCAGC
This sequence comes from uncultured Bacillus sp., assembly GCA_937902115.1. GTDB lineage: Bacteria > Bacillota > Bacilli > Bacillales > Cytobacillaceae > Bacillus_BD. The sequence continues at coordinate 313 of CALGSR010000396.1, forward strand.
TTTAATTCTGTTCATTTCTGAAGGTGTATCTAATTTAAATGATATTGAGAATTATCCTTTGCTTATTGTAGTGTGTCTCACTTTTGTTACCCTTCCAGTGACGGAATTTATATATTCACGGAAATATAAATAATAAGATTGCTATACGTTACTTGAATAATAAAGTAACGAACGGATAGCAAACAAAGTGACCCAAGAAATATTAGTTGAGATGGCTAGTTCAATGGATTACTAAACTGACGGATGCCATACTTCAAGTGAGAGGTATGGCTGTTTTATTGAAGGGAAATGGTAACTTTAAGGTTAATGATTGGATCGATATTTGTTACTTCCAGGGAGTTTCTTGATTTCATTCCAGGCTGCTATCGCTTCTTCACGACTTTTCCCTTGATTTTTAGGGTCTGCAAAAAAATCATGAATGAATTGGTTGTACTCGAATTGGGGTGCAATCTTTTTCTTGTATGAAGGGTCCTTTTTGCGTTCTTCTTCCCCCTGCCAAGCGGTTACCACATCACGATAAGTCCTTCCGACGTTGTTTTTAAAGTAGCTTTGAATATAGGTTGAAAAGTGAAATTTCGGGATGACTGTCTTGAAAAATGCCCTTACATCTTGACTGCAACGATGGTTTTCTGTAATGACTGTATCCAGACTTAAATCGATTTGTGGCTCTATTTTCTTGTGTACTTTTGAATTTCTGCTGGGCTTCTTTATCTCCCCTGTCAGAAGAAAAGTTTCTATTCTAGCGGAAATTTCTATTTTAGAGCCGGAGGTACTTATTCCATTTTTCCTGCAAAATGATTGTAATTCCTCTTTTAACCAATAGTAGTCTCTAAAATCTTCTACACTGATCTCTTTTGTTAGATTAGGTCTCATCAAACACACCTCCCTTTACAACTTATTTCTATTATAGAACTAATGTTCCTATCTATCAAATTAAATTAATTAAAAGTTTTTGAAAAAAGCTGAAATTGATAAAAGGGTTTTTAACAGTATATTTGATTGGATTTGTTTATTTTTGCAACCTACGTTAGCTTGCAGAAACAGAAGCAATCAAGCTTGAGAACGAATGGCGTGTGCCGTTGTTCGATAAAAAAATAACCAAGCATGCATGAGAAATGAGACTATTTCTGGTGCATGCTTGGTTAGTTTAAATTGTCTAATTAGGAATATCTCAATTAAAGGAAAAAAATAAAATTCCATCTATTATATCCTTCATTGTATTTTCATTGCTAATGTTTGTTGTATTTTCGAAATATATCTTCAATTAACTTTATAATTTTCCCATCCATAACAGTTTTTCAGATGCCGATGTATAGTGCAAATGAAATCAAATGGATAGGAGTGGTTAAAATGAGAGGCAAATGTAAACATTGCAAAGGAAAATTAGATGATACTTATCGAATGAATGGAGATGGTGATTGGTTCTGCGACGATGACTGCTACGCAGAATATATCGCAGAACACGAAGATGCTCCGGAGGATAGCTTCCAACCGTACATCGATGATTATGAGGATATTCGCTCTGAATATATTCGGTTTAAAGAGTGGGAGTATAATTTGGATGATTTATATCGCAATATAAATGAAAATCGATTGCATGAAGTAAAAAAACTGATTAATACAATAGGCTCGATCCAATGGCAATATTGTTCGTACTACCACGCAAGAGGCGATGATGGTATTTTTGCCTGGGAGATCTATTTGTTCTATTTAAAAATCGAAGAGTTGAAGAATAGATTACGGAAGTGGAAGCCCATTCGGCATTATGAATACCATCTGACCTTTAAACTTGATTCTGATGAAGATTTAATGGAAAACTGGTGGCGGCTTTCTGCTTATTTGCGGTCACACCGTTGGAATAAACTATATCGAATATTAAGAACCAAAGTATTTTCAGAAGAGGAAATGGTTTTCTTTTTTAGTGAAAAAGGAGATCTCGATGAAGCAATAGACGAGCTTCATAAAAGATTTAAAGAATACAATATTCACATTCATGTAGATGAAATCGATTATTGTGATGGTGGCTGCGGCACGATGAAGGTGCTGTCCGAAAAAGCACGCAGAAGGAAAAGAGGCTGGTTCTTTTGTAAAAAGTGCAGAAAATGGAATGATCCGAAAGAACTGATTGTAGAGGATGAATAGGATTGTAGTGGAAAAAATAGTATAGATTCTGGCAGCTTCAAGTAAGTTGTTATTGAGATTTTGTATGGAATGTATTCTATTGGCTGTGACAGTATATTGGATCATAAGAAGGTACAACTGCGCTATCCATTACTGCATTTGTGCCTTAAACCATGCCTCGAAGCTGGATATCAGTATTAATTTGTGGAACATTGGTGTTCTATTTACGACCAGTTATATCCGCTCCAATAATTTTTTCTGCGGTTGCAATCTTATTCCACTAAGGGCCACTTTCTGAAATAACACTCAATAAAAAAATGGATGTTTGTTTAAAAATATACTCCCGCTAACCTATACAATTTTGTTCAACAAAAAGTCACAATAGGTCATGGGATTTACTGTGAAATGTAATTAGTCATATTAATGTTCAGAAAAGTAAAATTAATTTATAAGAGGATAAATGCTCATTAGTAGGAACTGTGAAATAAGGATTGATTATATTATTTGGGGGGTGAAAATGAGGAAAAGTATATTCTATATACCAGCTATTATTTTTGCAATTCTTTATGGGATGATAGCAATTAGCGATATTAGGGCTATTTCACCTGTTGTTTTGATGTGGTTAGCTTTATTCTTTATTAGTGGTTTATTCTAAATAAGAATATCTTTTGGGGTAGTTTATTAGGAACATTACCTGCAATTCATCTAATTTATATGGGGACACAAGAAACAGGACAAATTATCAATGAAATGCCAA
>CALGSR010000397.1 GCA_937902115.1 uncultured Bacillus sp.
AATGACCCCCACATATCCCAGCCGTTAAAATGATCGATCGCATCGAAGATATAATAGCCTGCCAGTTCAATAACTCCATATAAGAGCACCCAAAACAAGATATATAGTATTTGTTTACCTTTCTTTTCGGGAAAATGAGGTAAATAGATGAGAACGGTTGCAGGATAAACAGTCATCATTACCCAAAGGTTCACAATCGTATGGTTCGGGCAGATAAAATCAGGGTTGTAGCTCCACATTGGTGCTTGATAAGTGAACAAATTATATAATAAATCCCCTATGATCACAAAAAGAATCGTGGGATAATACTTCTTATAATTCTTCCAATCTCCGAATCTTAACATTAATAAAAGACAAAAGAGTCCAAAAGCAAAATTCACCTATACCAGAGCCCTTCCAATTGACATAATATTGTAATTATTATATCATAGGTAAACCTTACTCACTATTTATTAATGGAAAATTCATAAAATTTACATAAAGTAAAATAGAGACAGCACCATTTTCTGCCGTCTCCTTTCACTAGCTACTGATTTTCACTGAGCTCATCTGAAAGCTGCTTGGAGCGCTTCGCATTTCCTTGAGCAAAATTTTCTAATCGTTCTTTTAATTCAGGATCATCGTGTATCCGTTCCGCAGTAATGAGATACTCCCGCATTTGATTTTCTTCCACTTCAAGTGCGTTACGCAAAACATCTTCTATTTTTCCTCTTTCGTCAGACTCTTTATTTAACACCTATACCCCTCCTTTTTACCTTTATCCTTTGCCTTTTCCTTTTAAAATATCCCCACGATAAATGCGCATTTGGTCCCCTGTATGAAGGACATTTTTGGGGATCTCTGCTTTATATTGTCCTTCATCCCCTCTATGAAGGACATTTTTTCCGTTTTTCTCTTCATTTTGTCCTTCAATTCAGCGGTAGGTGATTTACATCACAATATAAATTGAAAAGTTTACTTATACTAATAATAGCTAAAATGGAAAGGGGATTTTTACATGCAGGGTTGTCCTAGCGCATTAATTGGAAATGAACCGGTAACACTATCAGAAGGCTTACAGTTTCTAGTGAATGAACATGCACCTTTACGCAACTATTTGGAAACGCTATTCTCTTTATGTCATGACGTAGAGAAAGCTGAAGATAAACAAATGCCGTTTAAGCAGCTAATTCAAGAAGTAACTGCTTTTGAAAAAAGCCTCAGCTTTCATTCCAGACGGGAAGAAGATTATATGTTTGCAATGATGGAAACATATATCGGAAGAAGCAGCGGTCCGCTTGCCGTTATGGATTACGAGCATGAGCAGGCACATGGATTCATCGACGCATTTTTGGAAAACACAAAGACTCCTGATCAGCTGAGTGAATATGAGCAAATTAAAAATACAACGCTAATCAAAAATGCCTATGATACCTTATTGGACCACTTTGCAAAAGAAGAGGCTGTTTTATATCCAATGGCTGAACGGTTGTTTAACGATGAGGAGAAAGAAACGCTAAAACAAAAGGTATCGGAAATTTAATAACAAATTAAGAGCCCAATCCGCCGATGATTGCGCTCTTTTTTCATTCATATCGTTTCAGCCTAAAAAATTAATAATGACCTGAAGCAGTTGGTCCAAATCATCAATTAATGGAGAATGTCCGCAATCCTTTAATTCAATAAATTTAGCATTGCTGCCGATGTCTGCAACAATTTCTTGCGCCATTTGTTCGGTCATAATATAATCGCGATCGCCGCGAAGAACCAAAACGGGAATATTTATATTCTTGGCAAGATTGCTGCCTTTTACCAGACCATTGTACTTATCACTGATATTAAAGATATTCAATGCATGATAAACCGCTGCAAGGTTTCTTTGTGTACATGTATCATCGATATATTCATTATATCGTTTTTTATCAGGCTGATTTTTAGTGTACACCAAGGTGCTCCACATCGTTTTAAGAAAGGGGTTACATTTTGTATCAATGGCAAATTGGATCGGGATGGTTTTACCTAAGTCCATTTTGATTTCATGATACGTTCTAAGACGGTGATCAAAGATAAGCTGGCCAAACCAGCTCGTGCCATAAAAGGGATATCCCCTAGTTGAAGCGGATCCCAGCAGGACTAGTTTCGTGCAGCGTCCCGGATAATCAGCGGCAAACTGCATTCCTACCGCTCCTCCTGATGACCAGCCCACAATGGAAATTTCATCAAGACCAATCCTATCAACAAAGTCTTTCACATCCTCTGAAAAATCTTCAATCGAACGGATCTCCTGATGATAAGTTGAACGTCCAAATCCTCTTAAGTCTATAGCATATAACTTGTAATCCGGATCCATATTTTCCAAGACAAGATCCCAATGTTTTGAGGACGTCATATTCCCATGAATGAGCAAGACCCTTTTCTCCCCTCCTGCTCGTTCCTGATAGGCAATTGTTTCTCCATTTGGCAGCTCAACCGATTTATATTGTACACTGGATAAAGCCATTCCATCCCCTTCTTTCACGAAAAAGCTATTTTACTTATTCGTGCGCAAACCAATTCCAACAGAAACCCGACCCTTGCCAATACCTGTTAATTACATATAACCCATTCTATGCACGACCTTCCCTTTTCTTTATTATTCTTAGAAAATTCATGAAAAAAATTTACAAATTCTTCAATGTATATCCACACTGGAACGTTATAATAAATTGATTTTGGAAATATAAAAGAATTTATTTGTTGATAGGGGAGAATGACTTTATGTTTGCTGGACATTTCGGCATTGCAGCAGCAGTAAAAAGTAAAACACCTAAACTGCCATTGTGGTCGTTGATCGTGAGTTCGCAATTGCTCGACATTGCTTTTATACCCTTTAGTCTTGCAGGGCTGGAGAAAATTGTGCCACTGGGGGATGGAGGCTATGGGAATGTGATGATTTATGCCTTCTACACTCATTCATTAGTTGGAGCATTGCTGCTTTCTATCATTACTGCCTTACTTGCAGGAAGACTTTGGGGTAAAGCATCCGGACTGATTACAGGGGCTGTTGTTTTCAGTCATTGGATTCTTGATTTAATTGTTCATCGGCCGGATATGCCGATTCTTCCGGGTAATTTCGGCGGACTGCCATTGCTCGGTTTTGGACTATGGGAATCCGTGCCTGCAAGCATGTTCTTTGAGTTTTTAATCATTGCTGTTGGTGCAATTTTCTATTTTCGTTTCGTATTAAAAAAAGCAGATGTAAAGTCAAAAGGAAAAAGCCTCGCAGCTGGCTGGGTTATGCTCTTCTTTCTCCTGCTTTCATTTGGGAGTAATTTTATTTAATTTTTCTTATTATAAGTCATTACGCACAATCTAGCCTTAAAATACAAAACGAGCGCCAATCCTTTATCTTTTGGAATGGCGCCCTTCTGTTTATTAAAGTGGTCTCAGTCATTGTTGGTATTTGTACCGTCATGACTTTTAACACCTTTACTTTTATAAGGTTTAGCACTCTTTGCTTTATTTGCACTTGTCTGCCAACGGTTCCAACCTTTCTTACCTGTCCCTCTTCCTGTTCCTCCCTTGCCCTTCGCTTTGCTCATAGAATCAACTCCATTAATATTTTCCTAGCATGTTTAGATATTTTCCATTTATTCATTTTACTCTTCTTGCCTTATCATTACTTGCTTTTATTGAATGTTTTTTAATTTTAATTTCCCTAGGGGCCAATAGCTTACAATCCAGCCTATAATTCCCAGCAAATAAAAGCATGGGAGTAAGGAAGGTATGGGGAATTAAATTCAAGACATGTCAAACAATTCCGTTATTATTTGATATAATTTTAAGAATGCTCCTTTTCGTTTTAATAACATGAGATTACAAAAAATTATCACCGATCTTGAAGTAAATGAAAAGTTAAATAAAAGAATACTTGGACAAGGTATCATCCTCATTGTTGAAAATTCGAACTTAGATTCAAAAAATGAAAGGAAAGGTCAGAGTGAAAAAAGAGGATTATAAATTAATTTTCACCTTAATGATTTATCAGATAGTTGTTTTAGCT
>CALGSR010000398.1 GCA_937902115.1 uncultured Bacillus sp.
AAATGACCATCACATCTTTCTGTTTTGAAACAGGGGGACGGTTCTCCTGTTTCCCTACTATTCCCCATTTGTTATTCCTCTGCCTGACGCAAATTGTGGAATGAAATAAGGAAACGCGAGAACCGTCCCTGCGTTTTTCATCTATTATACCAGAGAGAGGCGCATTGCAAATATGAAAAAAAGAGTCAGGTACCATCTAAAATCGATGGTGCCTGACTCCCTGCTTAGTTCGTTAATTTTTTAAAATAAGGAACTTTTTTCAAAGCTACACAAACGGGTACAGCGATGACAAGTCCGATGATATTTTGAATCAGGTCGCCCGGGATTGAAGCTAAAGGTGCGATCCAATTGCCGTATAAAATTCCTTCACCGACGTAATAAACAGCGATCATAAATGGCATAGATATAATGGCGGCCGTTACATTGAATACAATGCTATTTCCTTTGTGTCCTTTTGCCCAAGCAATTTGACCAACGATGAAGCCTTGCAAGCCACGTGCGACAAAGGTGATGGGTGCCCATAGCGCCCAGCCCCCTGCTAAATCAAATAGTGCCATTCCAAGTGCACCGGCTAATGCCGCTTTTTTCGGTCCAAATAAAAAGGCTGCGATAAAGAGCATCGTTGTTCCTAAATGGACAAGACCTCCATTGGCGCGAATCGGTAATTTAATATTAATAAAAGTTGCAATAAAAACAAGTGCGATTAATAGAGCAACCATAATGAGATCAAACGTTTTTTGACCTGGCTTTACATAACTTTGTGTGCGACTTTCTGTATTCTGCATATTCATAACCTTCCTAATAAGAATTTATATGTGATTTTAGCAAGAGACTGGCTTCTATAAAAGTGCCATTTCATTAAAATATTTCAGTCCATATTTTTTGGGACAGGGGACCAGGTCCGCTGTCCCTTGCAAGATGTGTTTAGAGTTGAAGTTAACTTGGGCGGCATTGGCCGATTTGATCAGAAAGCGACCGATATCTTGCCGGAATTGGCCGATATATTCCAAAAATAGCCGATATCTTGCCAGAATTGGCCGATATTATTCATTTAAGGGCACCCCGCTCAATTGAATGACGGATATGGATAGCGATTTCAGCATGATATTCGAAGGGCGACTCACATCTTTCGGGATTTTCCTTCCTTCTTATTTGTGATACCATTAAAAAAGTTTAAGCTGTAAAGGTCGTGAAGGGAATAATGAAAAAAGTTGCGGTAATACAGGATTTATCATCTTTTGGAAAGTGTTCGTTAACAGCCGCGATTCCGGTTCTATCAGTCATGGGTGTGCAGGCGTGTCCATTACCGACAGCCATACTTTCTGCGCAAACCGGTTTCTCAAGTTTTTATTGTGAAGATTTCACCTCTAAGATGGATCATTTCATAGAGGAATGGAGCAAACTCAATGTAGCTTTTGATGGAATCTATACCGGATTTGTGACCGGTGAAGAACAAATTCAAAATATTTTCCACTTTTTGGATGAATTTTATACAAAAGAAACCTCTTTACTTGTTGATCCGGTCATGGCGGACTCAGGTGAAGTGTACAAACTTTTTACTGATGAACTGCTCGTACGAATGAAGGAACTTGTGAAGTGTGCCGATGTCATTACGCCAAATGTGACGGAATGCTGTTTGTTAACTGGCTTGTCTTATGAAAAACTGCAAAGCTACGCAACGGAAAAGGACTATATTCAAGCGATCGAAGAAGCGGGGAATACTTTGCGGCAGGCAACCGATGCTCAAGTGATCATCACCGGGGTCAACCCGCCGCCGGCAGCCGCTTCCAATGAACGATTGATCGGGAATATGTATTTGGGCGGAGGTAAAACTTTTTACCGCATGATGCCGTATAACGGGAAAAGTTTTTCCGGTACTGGCGATTTATTCGCCTCTGTAATTATGGGAGGCATGATGCGCGGCGAGGACCTGGAACAGTCTGTACAATTGGCGATGGTATTCCTGAAAGCAGCCATCCACGACGCTACCTTGGCACAGGTTCCTGAAGTAGAAGGCGTTAACTTTGAAAAGTATTTGAGAATCCTATTATCGTGAAAGTTCAGGCATCAAGGCCGACGTTGTCCTCCGTATTTGGACAATTATCCACTTCCGGTGCCTGATACCGATTAAAACAGGCGCATTCAAAATTTGAATGCGCCTGTTTATTCTTTTATTTTTCTATGAACAAAACCCGATACGACACTAGGCTTTTTTTTCAAAAAAGGGTATTTGAAAATTATGCCAGTGTTCGGTCCCAAAAGCGGTGGGAGGCAATGCCTTGCACAAATTGGTTCACATAGTCGCTGCTCCCTGCTTGCCCAAGAAACATGCCAGCACCATTCCCCATCCTGTCTTTCTCAACCCATGTTTTCCCTTCGTTCGTTACGGCAATGGGCTTGTAATGGATGAACGCTTCCTTAATAAACTGGCGGGCATTCATTTCAAAGGTTGGGGATGCATTTTTGCCGCCATCAATATAAACGGCATCAAAAACGACGGATGAATCCGTGATAAAAGTATGCTGCGCTTCTAATTGATTGCCGTCAGAGCTGGTAATCATCCCTTGCTTGTCACTTAGAATGGCAGGAATCGCCCCCGCTGTTTGCAAAGCGCCGATAACGGAATTGACTTGCTGAAAATCAAACCCCTCAGCAATAACCACCGCCACTTTCCGTGTGAATGCCTTTTTCGTCGTATGTTCCTGGCTAAGGGCCGGGGATGATTTCGTTACCGTTGAACCACCCGCTGCCGGCGGTACAGCGCCAATATTGGCTGCAATTGCTATTGCCAGATCTAAGTTCACATTGGCGAACATGTCCACCACTCTCTGTTTCACCGCCTTGTCTTTCACTTTGCCCACCTCAAAAGAAAAGGCCCCAATAATATGCACTCTCTCCGGTCCACTCATACTATTCCAAAAGAGGGTCGCTTGCGAGAAATGGTCCTTGAAACTATCGCTGCGCGCACGAATCTTATGCCCTTCCACTTTTTCTTGATAGTGAGCATAGCCGCCGTCTTTCTCACTAACAGGATAAGGGGAATTATTTGCCAAAGCATTGCGATGATGTGCCACTTTTCCGACATTGATTGTTTGCCGTCCATAGCCATCCCGCTGGTTATTGTGGAACGGACAAACAGCACGGTTAATCGGAAGCTCATGAAAATTCGGTCCGCCAAGACGGATCAGCTGCGTATCCAAGTACGAGAATAAACGTCCTTGTAAAAGCGGATCATTAGAAAAATCGATCCCCGGCACCACATTCCCCGGATGAAAAGCTACTTGCTCGGTCTCGGCGAAAAAGTTGTCTACGTTACGGTTCAAGGTCATTTTCCCAATGATACGAACCGGCACGTCTTCTTCCGGCCAAAGCTTCGTCGCATCCAAAATATCAAAGTCAAAGGCGAATTCATCCTTCTCCTCAATAAGCTGTACCCCAAGCTCAAATTCCGGATAATTCCCCATTTCAATACTGTCCCACAAATCACGACGGTTAAAATCCGGATCCTTCCCGCCGATTTTTTCAGCTTCATCAAATACGAGCGAGTGAATGCCTAATACTGGCTTCGAATGGAATTTTACAAAATGGGCTTTCCCTTCTTCGTTTACGAAACGAAAGGTGTTTACGCCAAAGCCCTCCATCATGCGAAAACTTCGTGGCAGGGCACGGTCGCTCATGGCCCACATAATCATATGGGCACTCTCCTGATTTTGCGTGACCCAATCCCAGAATGTATCATGGGCTGCTGTTGCCTGAGGAATTTCATTATCAGGCTCAGGCTTATTGGCATGGACAAAATCCGGGAACTTCATCGCATCCTGCATAAAAAATACCGGCATATTATTACAAACTAAATCATAGTTTCCTTCCTCTGTGTAAAACTTCGTGGCAAATCCGCGCACATCCCGCGTCGTCTCCTTTGAACCCCGCGAACCAACAACGGTTGAAAAACGAACAAAGACCGGGGTTTTCACATTCGGATCCTGTAAAAACCCCGCCTTCGTATAGGGCTTCATCGATTCATAGACCTCGAACACTCCATGCGCTCCGGAACCACGCGCATGAACGACCCGCTCAGGAATTCGTTCATGATCAAAATGTGTTACTTTTTCCCGAAAATGGAAGTCCTCCATCAATGTCGGACCGCGCTCCCCCGCTTTTAATGAAAACTCATCCTCCGAGATTTTCAGCCCTTGATTCGTCGTCAGCGCCTTATCTTCGTTATCCCTGCTGCGAAATGCCTCCAATTGCTCATTTTTACTATTTTCATTAAAGCTTTTCTCTTCATTGATCATTTGCATGACACCCTTCCAAAAATAGTCAATCATTCCACTATTTATTATTGGAAGGTACCATCCAAATTATGTAAGGGGTGGATACAACAGTTACGTAAAAGGCATATAATAAAATAAAAATTTATAAAAA
>CALGSR010000399.1 GCA_937902115.1 uncultured Bacillus sp.
AAACTTCACGAATACAACCTTAGATTTTAACAACAAACTTTACAAAAACAGCCTTCCTTTTATAATGCACGATAAAGCAGACCCACCGATTGGCAAGCTGAATAGACGGTTACTAAGTGTAGTCACACTTTTACTGTTTCCCCAAAAATGCTGCTCCATCGACGAACTTCTCCGCTGCAATTTTATAAATTCTGAACAGTGAAAAATAGTCATCATAATACGATGACTATTGTTCCGGTTCAGATTCCGCTTTAACATAGTGAATCGCAATATCCTGACGAACGACATCATTTGGTGCAACAGCGTATTCCACTTTTTGATCGTTCACATAGATTTCTGTGGCTGTTGTGTTTCCAACAACAATCACAATATCCGTTTCCTGTGACAAATCAAGTGTCTGGCTTTCCGTTTCACCCTTTTTCATCATTCCTTGAAAGAATGAATAACCTTTGCCATTTTTTATATTCACCCAGGTTTCACCTGTTGATACAAGTTTAAGTTCAAACTTATCAGCATTTGTTAACTCATAAAAAGATTCATCGCCTTGAGTTTGTTTTACGGTTATCTCCTGCATCACTTTAGACTTATCGTTTTTATCTTCTTTATCTCGTTCCTTATTTTTTGCATCTTTTACATCTTTTTCATCATCATTTTTAGCAACTCTTTTTGGATCTTCTTCCATTTTCTCGGATTTTTCTTCCTTTGCCAAATCCTCAGATTCTTCGTATCTGATCTCTTTGTTATCTGTTGGATTCGGTTCTTCAACGATGTCTCCTGTATCATTTTTCGCTAAAAAATACCAGGCAAAAACAAAGGCACCTAGAATAAAGACACCAATCAACAGTTTAGGCAGGATATCCAGTACTTTCGATCCGGTCTCAGAGAATGATTTTCTCGATTGAACACGAGAAAGCTGACCAGGCAAGTCATCACTTGCGGTATCCGGAATTTCTTCTTTAAATTCTTCAAAAAGTGCTTCAGATTCTAACCCTACTGCTTCAGCATACTGCTTAATAAAAGCGCGAACATAAAAACTCCCGGGCATTAAACTATAATTTCCCTCTTCAATCCCTAACAAATAACGTTTTTGAATTTTTGTAATCGTTTGTAAATCATCCAAACTTAAACCTTTTGCCATACGAGCTTCTTTTAATCGATTTCCTATTTCCGTCAAGAGTAACACCTTCCAACTAGCCAAAATAAAATCCACCAAAAGCGGATGAAAATAGTCATGAACAACTTCAATTTCTTCTAAACTCTATCATAAAGGATATTAGGTAAAGATGAAAGAAAAAAACGGTAATAGTGGTAGATTTCATCAAAAATAATTCATTCAATATAAAAAGAGAGGAGAATCCCTCTCTTTTCTTTATTTATTGTGCTCCTGTACCATTGTTTTGCACTAATTTTACCATGATGTTGGCAATGGCCTGCTGTTCTTCCTTACTGGCAACAGACCACAAATCCGCAAGGACGCGCTCTTGCTCATTTTTCGGATCCACTTGCTGCGCTAAGTAGTCTCCTACTTGATAGGCAAGCTGATTAATTGAATCTCTTTCAATCCCCTGACTCTCTGCCTGATTCAGGCGATCTCCTAAAAAGTCTTTCCATTGCTGCCAGTTTTCTAAAATGGACATTTTAGAACCTCCTTTAAAATTAGTACATCGTTATTTTGCGATCTGGAGGACTAAAATATACCCCTAATTTTTTAATTCATTACGTATACCAACCGCCATTTACATTTAGGATATGACCGGTAATATATCCGGCTTTTTCAGAAAGCAAAAATGAAACACTTTCTGCTATATCCTCAGGCTCTGCCATTTTTCCCATTGGGATACCGCTCTTAATGATATCCATCTCTTCCTCTGTAAAATCGGCCATCATCGAGGTATTCACTGCCCCAGGAGCAATTCCATTTACACGAATACCGCTTAGAGCAAGCTCTTTTGCTAATGATTTTGCGCACCCTTCACGGTCGAATAAACGACTTCACAAGCTGAACCTGTTTGGCCCCAGATGGATGTAATAAACAAAATGTTCCCCTTCTGCTGCCTAATCATTTTCGGAAGCAGCTCTTTCGTCAGATAAATAGGGGAGGTCACTTGTAAAGCCATCATTTTTTCAATTGTTTCCATGTCTGTATCGACTAATAAACCATAATGACTAATGCCGCTATTATGGATGATGGCATCAATAGAAAAAATATTATCAACTAACACCTTAAACCCATCCGGTGACGATAAATCCGCCTGTATCGGGATAAACTCCCCAGGATAAGGTTCGAGAATATTTAATATTTCTCGAATAGAAGCCTCGTTTTCATGATAATGCAAATAAAGGGAATAGCCTTCTGCCGCTAATTTTTCTGCTATTGCTCTGCCAATGCCGCCGCTCGCACCCGTAATAAGGGCAAACCTTTTCAAAACAAACCACTTCCTATATACTGAAACTTCAATTCATTGTACCATTATTTTCTTTCTTTTAAATGAAAAGAAGCTCATTGGACAATAGCCAATAAGCTGATAATCGTTTCTTGAGGTTATGGTTTTGGCACGACCTGGCAAACCGTCATTCGCTCTTTAGCAAAAAAGTCTGCGGCAGTCTTTTGAATATCCTCGAGCGCTATTTTTTCTATCGTTGGTACGACATCAAATAAATTCATTTCATTAAAAGCGTAGCGCGTAAATTGATTCGCAATGTACTCCGGTGAATTAACCGCACGAAGAAAGGCACCGATTTTTTTCTTTTTCGCTCGTTCCAATGCTTCCACAGTAAATATCGAGCCGTTTTGTGCCGATAACAGAATCTGCTGCAATTGATCGGCTAGTTCGTCCGGTTGTTTTGTATCACCGCCAATCATGGCAAAGCCAAAGCCCTGTTCCTGACTATAATCATAGGAAAAAGTTTCGTCAATCAGCCCGGAAGAATACAAGCGCTCATAATTTTCCGAGCTTTTTCCGAATATCAAATCTAATATAATGTTCAAGGATAACTCATATTTCTGCATATCTATTCCGCTTAGATTGGCACGATTCGCTTTTACACCAACAAGACATTTAGAAGTTTGGACATTCATCGGCAAAACCTGCTTATCTTTGGCTGCTTCAGCTGGTTCATCCGGGAATTGGCGTTGTATTTTCTGTGCCTGATCGAACTGTTTTTTCGCCTGGTTATCTTTAATCTGCTTCATCATTGCCTCAGGTTCAACCGGACCGACAATAAACAAAAGCATATTGCTTGGATGATAAAAGGTACCGTAGCATTCATACAACAGGTCTTTCGTGATTGGTGTAATCGATTCAATGGTCCCGGCAATATCAATTGAAACAGGATGGTTACGATACAAATTTTGAATCAGGCCATAATACAGACGCCAATCGGGATTATCATCATACATCGTAATTTCCTGTCCGATGATCCCTTTTTCCTTCTCTACTGTTTTTTCACTAAAATAAGGCTCCTGCACAAAATCGATTAACGTTTCAATATTTTGCTCGACATTGTTCGTACTTGAAAATAAATAAGCCGTCCTGGTAAATGACGTAAAGGCATTAGCAGATGCCCCCTGTCTGCTGAATTGCTGAAACACATCTCCATCTTCTTTCTCAAAAAGCTTATGCTCTAAAAAATGAGCGATCCCGTCCGGAACTTTCACATAATCCTGACCGCCCAGGGGCACAAAATGATTGTCAATCGAACCGTATTTAGTCGTAAACGTAGCATATGTTTTATTAAAGCCTGTTTTTGGTAAAATATAAACTTCCAAACCATTTTCTAGTTTTTCGTGAAAAAGTTCTTCCTGAAGTTGTTTAAATTCAATTCTTTCCATCCATTACGCCCTCCCTTCCGTTAAAAAATAAATCGTATCAAGCTGGATCTTTGCCGCAACCTCCACTATATCCTTTTTTGTGACCTTTTCCATTGCTTCAAGCCAATCATCAAGAGATATTTGCGCACCGGAAACAATATTATGATAAAGGATTTCAACAATACCTCTGGATGTATCAATCGTTTCCAGCAATTGATTTTTAATCACCGCTTTTGTTTGCTGAATTTCATTCTCGGTAAAATCACCGGCTGTCATCGCTTTCATTTGTTCCTTTATAATGGTAACAGCCTGTT
>CALGSR010000400.1 GCA_937902115.1 uncultured Bacillus sp.
AAAAATGATATAGTTAAATAAAAATCTTCTAAAATGGAGCATGATCACATGAAATATTTCATCATGGCCAGTATCCTAACAATTATCGGTATCATCACCTTTATTCTTTTCGACAATGGATATCTTTTTCAGGAACAAAAAATCACATTTGATGAGGAACAATCCGGTCTGGAAGATCAAATCATCATTCATTTAAGCCATGTGACAGCGGAAAATACCCCGAAAGGCCTGGCTGCGCAGAAATTTTCTGAACTCACTTTTGAAAAAACAAACGGCCGGGTAAAAGTGCAGGTTTATCCTAACGGAATTCTTTACTCAGATAATGACGAACTGGAAGCCTTAAGAAAAGGAAATGTACAAATGATTGCCCCCAGTTATACCAACATGACCGACATTGTCCCGCAATGGAAAGTACTGGACCTTCCCTTTCTGTTTCAAGATTATGATCATATCAAAAATGTTTTTACAGGTGAAACAGGAGAGCAACTCCTCCAGTTTATAACAGACAAGAAAATAAAGGGACTTGCTTTTTGGAGTAACGGATTTAAACAAATGACAAACGATAGCCACCCATTACTCGAGCCTGAAGATTTTGCGGGCAACACCTTCCGGATCATGCCTGGTGAGGGGCTAAAAAAACAATTCCATGCTCTTGGTGCCAAAACAATCACAACTTCTTTTACAGAAGTATTTAGTTCACTGGAAAAACAGATGGTCGATGGACAGGAGAATACAATATCCAATATTTATACAAAAGGATTATATCAATACCAGCCCTATCTAACCCTAAGCAATCATGGGGTATTAGGCTATGCTGTAATGGTAAATCAGGATTTTTGGGACAGCCTACCAGAGGATATCAGACTGCAGATTGAGGATGCCATGAGGGAAACAACCCTATGGAATATGGAGAAATCCATTCAAATGAATGAAACACAGCTCGTAGAAATACAAAAGATGGAAGACATTCATGTTTATGAACTTCCCCCCGATGCTAAGGATAGATGGAGCAAGCATTTTAAAACACTGTATCAGGAAACTAAACAAGAAGCCGGATCTGACTTAATAGAATTAATAGGAAATAAATCAGCAAAAGATTCACAAAATTGATGATTCACAAGGACTTCTGAAAGGCAGAAGTCCTTTTTGTTATATATCAGCATCTATGCATTCGTGACCTTTTTATTAAAGACGGCAAATAGATCTGTCCTAAGCATTATTAAATCTGACCTTTATAACTGTTATACAACAAAATGAGACCAAAAAGAATAAAAAGAACAATAATACCATAAAAGCACATTGTGAAATTTGTCTGCTAAGATAAAAACACGAAATGAAAACCGTTTCATAGATTAGAGGGAGGTACAGTATGAAAATAAAAAAAATACTGAATAATTTAACTGTTCGGGTTGTTATTGGTATTATAGTCGGTATACTTATCGGATTTTTATTCCCGGAATTCGGCGCAAAATTAAAAGTCTTGGCTGATATTTTTATAAAAATGATTAAAATGGTTATCGCCCCAATTATCTTCTTTACGATTGTAATCGGAATTGGCGGTATGGGGGACATGAAAAAAGTAGGGCGTATCGGGGGAAAAGCTCTGCTCTATTTCGAAATTGTAACCACCTTCGCTCTTGGGATTGGATTAATCGTTGTAAACATTATAAAGCCTGGGGTAGGTTTCAATATTAATGCAGTAGACAGCGGAGATATTTCGCAATATACAACGAAAGCCGCTGAATCAGATAACGGGGCGATGTCCTTTATTCTAGGTATTGTTCCTGATAATGCCGTTGCAGCGCTCGCTGGGGGCGATTTGCTGCCAATCTTGTTCTTTGCCGTATTATTCGGATTTGCATTAGCACAACTAGGAGAAAAAGGACAACCAATTGTTGATTTATTCGGAAAACTAGCTGATGTATTCTTCGGTATCGTTAATATGATTATGAAATTTTCTCCAATTGCTGCAGCTGGGGCGATGGCCTACACAATCGGAAAGTTTGGTCTCGGTTCGCTTACATTACTTGGAAAACTAATGGGATCTGTATACATCACGATGTTCTTATTCATTATCCTCGTTATTGGTGCCATTGCAAAAATTTATAAATTCAACATCTTCAAATTTATTGCTTATATTAAAGAAGAAATTTTACTTGTACTTGGAACCTCTTCATCAGAAGCGGCCATGCCGAAAATGATGAAAAAATTAGAGCAATATGGCTGTTCTAAATCTGTTGTTGGCTTAGTTATTCCAACTGGGTATTCCTTTAATCTAGATGGAACGTCGATTTACCTGTCCATGGCAGCAATGTTTATTGCACAGGCTTACGGTGTTGACCTTTCCATCCTGCAAATGCTTACATTGATGGGAATCTTAATGATTACCTCCAAAGGAGCTGCTGGGGTTACCGGTTCTGGATTCATCGTACTAGCGGCAACATTGGCTGCATTCCCGATGATTCCTGTTGAAGGGATTGCCCTTCTGCTTGGTGTAGACCGCTTCATGTCTGAAGCACGGGCGATTACTAACCTAATCGGAAATGGCGTAGCGACTTTCTTTGTTTCTAAAACTGAAAATGAATTCCATCCAGGCGTTGTAGTAGAAACAGAAGTACAACCGCAATTGCAGCCATCTGCACAGGAACAAATCATTTAAACGAATGATTACTAAAGATAACAAAAAGCTGACTCATCCTTATATGAGTCAGCTTTTCCAACTTACAAATATTTCCCAATTGGTTCTTCTTGCGAAAAGCCTATTTCCTTTCTATTATTAAGAATATCTATTATGATATATTTAGAGTTGCGAAATATTAGTATAACGAAAGAAGTGTTGATACCCTATGCTAGAAAGCAGAATAGCAAAGCGCAATCTGATGATTATGTGGTTTGCTAACTTTTTTGTCGGGGCAAGCATGACGATGATACTCCCCTTTATTTCATTGTATATCAATTCATTTGGGGATTTTTCAAAAACGTATGTCCAACAGTGGTCCGGTTGGGCATTTTCCATTACCTTTGTAACAGCCTTTCTTTTTTCACCGCTTTGGGGAAAAATCGGTGATCATTACGGCAGGAAAAAAATCCTGATTTTCTCCGGTTTGGGACTGGCATCATCCCTTTTTCTAATGGGATTTGTCAGCAATGTTTTGCAGTTGTTTATCCTAAGATTGTTCACTGGTATTTTTACTGGTTTTATCGCAACGTCACAGGCCTATATTTCAACGCAGACCCCTAAGGAAAAAGCTGGTCGTGTTCTTGGTACATTGCAGACAGGAAATATTACCGGAAGTTTAATGGGACCTCTTTTCGGCGGGATGCTCGCCGATGCTGCCGGCTTTGCCGCAACCTTTCAATTAATGTCCTTCGCCATTTTGATTTCCGTTCTCCTTGTTTTCGCGACTAAGGAATTTAGACTGAAAGGCAAGCCGGGGACAAAGACAAGCTATTCCAGCAAGGAAGTCTTGCTGCACATTATCAAGAACCCTGTCATGATTACAGTCTTGCTGTTATCCACACTTATTCAAATAGCCAATTTCAGCATTCAGCCCATTCTTTCCTTATTTGTCTATGAACTGCATGGCACGGCAAATCTGGCGTTATTCTCCGGTATGGCTTTTTCAGCTGCTGGTTTAGGAAATTTATTATTTGCACGAAAATGGGGAAGCCTCGGTGACCGCTTTGGATATATTAGACTTCTGATCATTCTATTATTTGCAGCAGGTCTTATCTACTTTCCAGGGGCCTTTATTACAGAATACTGGCAGCTGCTAATCATTCGCTTTATGCTCGGGGCAGCCATCGGCGGTTTGATCCCTGTGAGGGTTGCATATATCCGTTCTAAAGCCCCTATCGCCATGCAAGGTGAAGTAATGGGATATAATACGAGCCTGCAATTTCTCGGCAATATTATCGGTCCGTCGATTGGAGGCATCATCTCAGGCCGCTTCGGTTTTTCCGCTGTCTTTATTTCAACCAGCTCATTACTTCTGTTCGGAGGAATCATTCTTCTAGTGGTCATGCAAAAGAGTACACATATTGGAAAAAGATTATTTAAAACAAGTTAACAAATACATGAAAAAAGACGATGAGCCTATTTCATCGTCTTTTTCCACATTATAAACTTATTGTTTTCTTCGTAAAGAAAAACTCACCTTCAACAGGATAAATGGCTATTTCCGGATTCTGCTTTTCAAATGCTCTAACATCCTTCTCTAACGCTTCAAAGTACAACGTCTGCTCATTTAATTGATCAACACTTGTAAATTGCTGCGGCAATAAGGAAGCATCGACAGAACGACTAAAAATCAGCCATTTTCCTCCTCTTTGCTTCAGCTGTTCCCCTCTTTGAGGATTCCGGCCTGTAAAAACAGGGACTGGTTCCTGATACAAATGGAGAATATCTTCAATCACTGCACTTGCTGTTGGATATTTACCTGCACCGGGCCCTGTCAATGCAATATTTCCAACAATATCCGCATCAATGGAAACAGCATTTGTCACTCCTTCCACCCCGTAGAATGGATGGCTGGCAGATACAAGGACAGGCTGAACCTTACATTGAATGGTATTATCGTATTTTTCCAATTTAGCAACATGTTTAAATTTCAACCCGATTGAATCCGCCTGTTGGATTTCCTTTTCGGTAATAGAGGTAATCCCCTTACGAAAGATATCTTCCTCTTGAGGGACTCCACCAAAAACCACTTGGCTAAGAATCAATGCTTTATAATAGGCATCAAAGCCCTCGATATCATTGGTTGGATCGGCTTCAGCATAGCCCTTTTCCTGAGCAACCTTTAATGTGTCTGCAAAAGGCTGGCCCTCTTCCCTCATCGATGTAAGAATAAAGTTCGAAGTACCATTGATGATCCCTTCTACCTTTGTCACCACATTGATATTCAATAGTTTTCTCAGCGTTTGAATAATTGGTATTCCCCCGGCTACCGTTGCTTCAAAGCCGGCAGCTGTTTGATTTTTTGCTGCCAGCGATAACAGCTCTTCACCATGCTCGGCAAACATTTCTTTATTAGCGGTCACTATATGACAGCCTCTTTTTATCGAACGCTTCAAATAAGGAAAACTCGCCTTGCCAACAATGGCATCAATAACGATATCTAAATGAGGCAGCTCGATTATGTCTTCAAAGCTATCAGTTAAAAGAACCTCATGTTCAATTGACTTATGCTTCTCTATATTATTTACCAGTACAGCCACAACCTTAACAGGCTTTTTCAGGAAAAACTGTAGCCGCTCTTGAGACGTTTGAATGATATCATATACTCCTTGTCCAACTGTCCCAAATCCTAATAGCGCCACATTAATTGCTGTCATCCTACCTCATCCCTTTCTAATCCTTAATAAAGAAAGACCCCTTCAAATATAAATAAGAAGAGGTCTTTCATCTATTCCTCCTCTTATCTTCCAGAAAACATTCTGCAGAAATTAGCACCTTTTCAAGTCTCTTGAAGGTTGCCGGGCTTCACAGGGTCTGTCCCTCCACCACTCTGGATAAGAGATTACTATTTCATTATTTGAGCAACTAAATACCTTAACCGACTAGTACATTAGCAAAGAATTCATTATATAATGCTTGTACCGCTTTTTTCTCATCTTCTTCTTTCACACCGAACATCATACTTACTTCAGATGAACCTTGGTTTATCATATCGATATTAATGCCTGCCGCAGCTAATGCTTTTGCTGCTCTTGATGTTGTACCTACGTTGCGGCGCATTCCTTCTCCTACTACCATGATTAATGCCAAGTGATGTTCGATTTTCACTTCGTCTGCATGAAGCTCTTCCTTAATCCGATTAATAACAGCTGTTTTTATTTCCTCAGTTAATTGTTTTTCACGTAAAATAACTGTAATATCATCAATTCCAGATGGAACATGCTCGTAGCTTAAATGGAAATCCTCAAGAATTTGCAAGAGTCGGCGACCAAAGCCCACTTCTCTATTCATTAAGTATTTGCCGATATAAATGCTGCAGAAGCCGTCATCACTGGCAATCCCAACAACTGGTCCATTTGTATTTTCACGACTGCTGACAATCTTTGTTCCAGGAGCGGATGGATTATTAGTGTTTTTCACTTGGACAGGAATACCAGCACGGAAAGCCGGAATTAACGCTTCATCATGGAAAACAGAGAAACCTGCATAAGAAAGTTCACGCATTTCACGGTAAGTTAACTCGCGGATTTCTTTTGGTTTCTTAACAATCGTTGGATTAACAGTATACACTGCATCAACATCGGTAAAATTCTCATACAAATCTGCTTTTACGCCATTTGCTAAAATGGAACCGGTAATATCTGAACCGCTTCGTGAGAAAGTCAAGACATCTCCTTCTTTGTTGTAGCCAAAAAATCCAGGGACAATCAAAATACCTGAACGATCGCGTAATTTATAGATTAGGTCATATGATTCAGGTAAAATTTGCGCACTGCCAGGCTCATTTGTTACATAAATACCTGCCTCTTTTGGATTTACATAATAAGCTTCAACGCCCTTTGATTGAAAATAAGCCGCAACCAATTTCGCATTATTATCTTCACCGGCTGCCTTCATGGATTCGATAAACAGAACCGTATCTTTTTCCTCCCGGTCCATAATAGCTCTTAAATCGTTTTTAATCTGTTCAATCACAGTTTCAGGAATATTCAATTCCTCTGCAATGCTTGCATATCTATTCACAATCGTATTAAACTCTTCAGTTGTATCCTGCCCTGCAAGACATTTTTCCCCAAGAGTAATTAAGAGATCCGTTACTTTTATATCATCACTGTATCGCTTTCCTGGTGCGGAAACAACGACAACTTTACGTTCTGGCTCAGACATAACAATATGAAAAACTTTTTCTAATTGAGTTCCATTCGCCAAAGAACTTCCGCCAAACTTTACAACTTTCATTTTTACAACCCCTACATTATAATTTTCAGTAAAATTGTATTTTTTATTATCCACCCTTTTATAAAAAAAATCAATAACTATTTCTCTTATAGAGGGACAAATGTACTTTTCAGACGAACAAAATACGATAGATTGACAAATAAATAGAAAATCCGAGTTTTTTAGCAGCTCGGATTTTCTGTTTATCTTATCATATTTGACATTACTGGCAAGCTGATTGTCTATTCCATCGTCATAGATCCTCGGGCAGGTGTTCGAGGAAGTTTCTGTAGGCAAATCCTTTCACATCATCCTCTTTAAAATAAAGCAGCAGCTTCTCAATTAAATTTTGGCTCTTTGATGCATCCTCCAGCCCTTGGATAAAGGCGGAGATTCCATCAAAGTCAGAACCAAGGCCAATATGTTTCTTGCCGCCCAGGGAACAAAAGTGATCAATATGAGCAATTAAATCATCAATGGTTGCTGGCCCTCCGCCATTTCTTACAAATTCAGGATAATAAACAACGTGTACCATCCCGCCTACTCTAAACAGGGATCTCGCCTGTTCATCGGTTAAATTGCGCGGGTGGTTACAAATTTTCTTTGCATTCGAATGACTGGCAATCGGGTAATGTGCGATCTCCATCACATCCCAAAAAGCCCGCTCGCTTAAGTGGGAAACGTCTGATAGAACATGATGCTCATTATTCCACTGGACAATCTCCTTTCCAAACAGCGTCAGGCCTCCGCCTCGAGGTTCCCCTGCACCATCAGCAGCAAGATTGGCATGATTCCATGTCAGTCCAATCGAACGAACTCCTAGCTGGTATAGAATATTCAACTTCGTGAGGTCATTGCCAATGGCATCAACCCCTTCAAGCGTCAGCATGGCGCCTATTTCTCCATCCTTCAGCTTGTCAAGGTCAGACCATTTTGTAATTTGTATCATTTCAGGATTCTTTCCCAGCACTTCGCGGTAAAAGTAATCAATCTGCCCCAATGCTGCCTGGAACTTTTGATCTGATGGAACATCAGACTCAATAAAAATAGCAAAGCACTGTGCTTTAACCTTTCCTTTTTGCAGGTTCCTTTTATTTGTATGCAAATTTTTCCCATCGGTAAATGACAATTGTCCTTTTGCTTCCCAAAGCTTCAATAAAGCATCACAATGGAGATCAATAATATTCATGGGCTGCCCTCCTGTTGATTGCAAATTTGCTTACAGAAACTAGAAATATCCCTAAACCAAAACTCTTCTTTCATTTTGATTGAGCCATTCAAATTGTCGTAGTTTAAGTTCGAATAAAGTAAGAGGGTCCTGATACCATTCAGGATTTTCTCTCATTTTTTCAAGCTCTGCTTTGCTATTTTCAATGTTTAAGAGAGATTCTTCCACGGTTTCATGCAAAGTAGCTCGTGGTTTCTTAAAGAAAAACTTAACATCGCGGTTTAAGTTCCTTTCAAATAGCTCGAACTCCTTGAGAAAGTCGGAAATGATTGTTTGCACAGCCTCCTTGTAATCGGCTGATTCCACAAAATCCTTATATTTATTGTACAGCATCGCATTTTTCTGTGACAGCACACCTGCTATCTTTCCTGCACCCTTCAAAATCAGCTGTGCTGGATTGAAGCGAGATATAATATGGATTGGCTCCCAATTGATACCGCTTGTTATCCGTTCTGCGTCACGCTGCCAGTATTCAAGCACTTGGAAATCACATTGGAGCTGAAGCTTTTCCTCATCATATAGAGCATTGAAGCTTTCACACATTTCATTTAACAAAAGCTGCTCTGAATTTAGCTCCTCGGCACATGTCTCAATCCATTCTCCAATCATACGATAATATTCCGGCATAATCGTATTCTGCAAATAGGTTTCTACTCTATCGTTCATTTCATGATTTAATTTGATGTCTATTTTCCCAAGATTGCTGTCCTCTTTTATGATATCAGAACATTCACGCAGTATCTGCGGGATGTTAGCTTCTAATTCTGCCCGGATGTCTTCCTTAATTTCCTGATAAGAACGAGTTAAAGTCGTCATTTTTTGTGAAGCAATATCATCCATTTGGTTAATCGCACCATTAAGCTTAGATAACATCTCTTCATTCCATTTAATGGCGTCCTGCAATGCTCTTTCCTTCTCTACACGCTGCATAAACAAGAATGAAATCATTTCGCGAACAAAATAGAGCATTTTTGCTGTTTGTGCTGAAGCAACCTTTTTATTACTGTAATTTACCGTAAAAAATTCTCTGAAATCATTTATTTGATCGAAGTTGCTGTAATGGGGCGAATAAGCAAAGACATCTGCCTTCGGTTCAAAATGTTTTATCCTCTCTCGCGGTACATCAACAAACTGCGCCATTTCCCGCTCAGCATAGACAGAATCCATCTTATTCACAAGAAAATGAATTGGAATGCCCGGCATCTCCCGTTTTATTCGCTGCAGGTACTCCTGCTCTTTTGTCGTAAAAGATGAGTAAGCATTCAGGATAAAAAGAATACCATCCGCTGCATGCAGATATGGAAGAAGCTCTCCTTTTCCATTCATAGTAGGAGCACTGATTAAAGTAAGATGATGTCTCCTTAAAAACTCACTGCTACGTTTTATATGGAACGAGCGCTTCTGACGGTATGAAGGAACTTCTTCCATTTCTTCAACCTTTTGCACAATTGTCTCCGTTATTTCAAAAATTTCCTCATCGTCCGCATGATCAAAGATCACTGGAGAACTATTTTCTTCACTTAAAATGTTTGCACCAACAATTGAATTAATAACCGCCTCTTTCCCACTTTCATAAGTTCCCACAACTAATAGACGGAAAGTATCCTTATTTTTCAATTCCTGGACGAACCAGGATAGTGGTTTAGACGTTTGCAGCCCCTTCTTTTCAGCCCAGTTGATTACCTCATTAGATAATGCATATGCTTCATCCCATCCGCCCTTGCGATTCTCTAATTCTACTAATACACGTTCCCCCTCATGAATAACGGAAGACTCCAATGTCCCAGGGAACATTTCATTCCATGAAACAACCGCAGCGGCAGAAGATAATGCATTCGCAGTATCTGCCACTTTAAGCCAATTGGTCAATATACTCGGAACTAAGACTGAAATATCCTTAATTAAATAATTTCCATTAATAAAAGTTAAATAAGAATCTTTATACAGCTGTGTTAATTTACTTAAGGAGCGGATTCTTTCCGGCTCTAATTCTGTTAATACCCGATTAATGGTCAGTATCCAGGAAGCATGGGATTCCCCTGCAATGTATTGCTTCCACAAGGAAGCTGCCATCTTCTCAAACCGCTCTCGATCCAGTCTGCCTAACATAAGGAGGACATAATCAAAATTCGCGGGATCCATCTCTTCCGTATAGCCGTCTTTAATGTATTGCTGTAGGTAATCAAACCACTCTACAGATTCCAAACGAACGGCTTCATTCATCGCAAGTTCTACCATGCTAAGTCCATCCCGCTGCTCCTCAAAAAAGGCACGGGCCAATTTCGTGACATTCGGATAATCCGGATTTAGGATCACCGTTTCTTTAATGGTCTGACTGGCTAAGTCTGTTTTTTCCTGTTCAAGATAGAGCGAAAATAATTGCAAGGAAACTTCTGTATTGAGTGTCAGATTGTCAGTTTGAATTGATTTATAAACACCCTCTGCAGTCGGCAGCCACCCAAGTTCAAAATAGGCATCGCCAATATTCTTTCTTGCCCATGGTTCCAGTTCATTTCGGATGCTATCCCATTTAAAAACAGCCGTTTCATAATCCTTATAATGAAAATACACTTCCCCTTGGGCAAATCGAATAGCGGACAAATCAGATACATCCTTATTTTGTTCTTCAAAATAGGCGTCTCCAAGTACCGCAACCGGATCCCTTTCTTTATCTTGTGCCAAAAACGTTTCGTAAAACATTTTTTCAATCAGTTGTTGTTCTGTCGCCATTCTTTCGCCCCCAAAGAAAAAATTAATCTATAATTTCTATTTAAAAAGTAAAAATACACTTCGATTATTGTTTTTTCTATTTTCTTGTATTGTATCAAACTACATTATGCAAAAAATGTCACCAACATAACAAATATGTAACAAATACTAAAAGCGGAAGCGCCTTGGTCAGCCTTAGGCAAACAAGACGAGCCTGTACAGAAGGCATTATTTGCATTCAGGACAGGCTTGGCTTGTGACCTCGAGGGGCTAGGCGCTGCAGCTAGATACCAGTCCAAATCCAGAAAACGTATTTGTATATTTGTACAACACCGGAAGCGCCTTCCTGACGTGAATACTCAGACGATTCTTATTCTTTATCATAACATATTATGGTATAATTTATTTGTTTTGATCTTTAAATCAAAGCGACATTATTTTTTGAGATTGTAGCGGACGGAATGCGCTCGCGCTCAAGAGATATGCCGTTTACCAATGGTTAGCAATGGACATATTAAGAAAATATACCAAATTCATTTAAGGGACTCTTTGATATTTGCTATAATAGAACTTAACTATAATTTACGTTATACAAAGGAAGGCTGATTCAGTTTGGAACATAACTCTTCAAATTTTATTCGAAACATTATAATGGAAGATATTGAGTCTGGAAAACATAAAGAAATCGTTACCCGTTTTCCACCAGAACCAAATGGCTATCTTCATATCGGACACGCAAAATCAATTGTCATAAACTTTGGTTTAGCGGATGAATTTAATGGAAAAACAAATTTACGTTTTGATGACACAAACCCGACAAAGGAAGATCAAGAATATGTTGATTCCATTAAAGAAGATGTACAATGGCTTGGCTTTGAATGGGACAATCTTTACTATGCCTCAAATTATTTCGATGAAATGTATAAACGTGCGGTTCTTCTGATTAAAAAAGAGAAGGCTTATGTCGATGATTTAACCGCTGAACAAATCCGTGAATACCGCGGGACTTTAACAGAGCCAGGTAAAGAAAGTCCATACCGCAATCGTTCTGTTGCGGAAAATCTTGATTTATTTGAACGGATGAAAAACGGAGAATTTGAAAACGGCACAAAAGTGCTGCGGGCGAAAATCGATATGTCTTCACCGAACCTCAATTTACGCGATCCTGTAATCTATCGGGTAACACATGCGGAACATCATAACACAGGAGACAAATGGTGTATTTACCCGATGTACGATTTTGCCCATCCACTCGAAGATGCAATTGAAGGGATCACCCATTCAATTTGTACAACTGAATTTGAAGATCACCGTCCGCTCTATGACTGGGTAGTCGCAGAATGTGAAATGGAAAGCGTACCAAGACAATATGAATTCGGCCGCTTAAATATTACCAATACCGTTATGAGTAAAAGAAAGCTGAAACAGCTTGTTGACGAAGGCTTTGTCGATGGCTGGGACGATCCACGGATGCCGACGGTTTCAGGATTACGCCGTAGAGGCTATACACCGGAAGCTATTCGCGAATTTGTCAAAGAAACCGGTGTTTCAAAGAACTCCGGAGTCGTTGAATCAGCGATGCTGGAACATTTCGTCCGTGAGGATCTTAAATTAAAAGCATTGCGGACAATGGGGATTCTGCGCCCGCTCAAAGTTGTGATTACCAACTATCCAGAGGGTCAAATTGAAATGCTTGATGCGGAAAATAATCCGGAAAATCCGGAAATGGGGATCAGACAAATTCCATTTTCCCGTGAAATCTATATTGAACAAGAAGACTTCATGGAAAACCCGCCAAAAAAATATTTCCGTCTTTTCCCTGGGAATGAAGTTCGCTTAAAACACGCATACTTTATTAAATGTGAAGAAGTAATTAAGGATGAGAATGGCAATGTGGTGGAACTGCATTGTACGTATGATATTGAAACGAAGAGCGGTACTGGTTTTACCGGCCGTAAAGTAAAAGGAACGATCCATTGGGTAGAAGCCAGTCAAGCTGTTCCGGCTGAATTTCGCTTGTATGAGCCATTAATTAAAGATGAAGAGCTGGAAGCGGCAGAAGCATCCGGTGAAGAAACAACTTTCTTGGATCATGTTAATAAAAACTCCTTGGAAATTATTCAAGGCTTTGTTGAACCAAACATGAAGGATGTTAAAGCGCACGATAAATTCCAATTCTTCCGTCACGGCTATTTTAATGTGGATCCACGGAACTCAACAGCTGAAAAGCCGGTCTTCAACTTAATCGTATCGTTAAAAAGTTCGTTTAAACTTTAATCATTAATATGAAGGGGACTGTCTAAAAAGACAGTCCCCTTTTTTCATTAGTCTTCATCTTTGATATCCCTGTCTTCCGGGATCGGTTCACTTAAGTACTGTTCAACCATTTCCTTATACTTTTCCATTTGCTTGAAATATGTATTAAACTGGTCTTTATTGATCAAATACTGCTCGCCGTCAAAAACGGCACGTATCTTTTTTTGCGTAATGAGTTTAGTAATTGTATCTTCGGACAAAGATACATGCGCAGCCGCCTCTTTTACAGTTAAATACAATGGGAACACACTCCTCTTTCAAGTTCACTAATCAAATTGTTTTTATTTTGGTCATAAAGTAATAGTATTTATAGATTACAACGAGCAATAGAATGACCTTTACCATTATACTATCAGTTAAGAAAAAAGGAATCGCAATCATAATATCTGCAAATAGTAAGATGGAGATTTTCTGCTTGCGGGTCATCGCTCTTTCTTTAACAAAGTCTTCTAAATGCTTTTTATAAAGGCTGGTCCCTTTAAACCAGCGGTCAAATTTATCGGAACCTTTTACAAAACAAAAAGCCGCTAAAAGAAGTAACGGCGTTGTCGGTAATATTGGAAGTATGATTCCAAGAATGCCAAAACCTAAAGATATAAAACCAGAAAAGATAAAAAGTCCGTTAATAATTGGTTTAATTGTGCCGTCCTCCTTTAGAACGATATTTTTCACATAGATAAAGTATAACCCAAAAGCCGGAAAAAAACGCGCAAAAAGGCACGCCCACTCTCCATGTGAAAGCTGGCATGCCTTTTTATCTATTCGTAACCCCTTAATTTGACACTTACCCTATCCCGTTCGTTTCTTGCGAAGATGATATCTACCCCTAAATATCATCCAACAAAATATTTAAGGCCCTTAATTTGACATTTCTCCCAATAGATATAAGTCTTATCCCCGGGACTGTATCTTCCCCAAAATACATCCCGGGTATTATTGATGCTAATTAGGACTTATTCTTTGCTCGTAAATGATTCCTTAAAGCAATTAAATTATTTTGCTGCTACGCCTTGTTTTTTAGCTAATTCTGCAGCTACGTCAATAATCATGTCTTCTTGTCCGCCGACTACTTGACGTCTTGCTAATTCAACTAGAACGTCACGAGCATCAACACCAAATTGTGCAGCAGCACGTTTTGCGTGGTATGCGAATGTTGAGTATACACCTGCATATCCAAGTGTGATTGCTTCTCTAGTAATTGTTGGTGTTACAGGAAGAAGTGGTGCAACAACATCTTCTGCTAAGTCTTGAATTTTATATAAATCGATACCTGTTTTGATTCCCATACGCTCACAAACGGCTGCAAGAACTTCTGTTTGTGTATTACCAGCACCGGCACCAAAGCAGCGAACACTTCCGTCAATGCGAGTTGCACCAGCTTTAATCGCTGCAACAGAGTTAGCCATAGCCATAGATAAGTTATTGTGGCCGTGGAAACCAATTTCACATTGAAGTTCTTGTCTTAATGCACCGATACGCTCAGTTACTTGTTCAGGAAGTAAATAACCTGCAGAGTCAGTCATGTATACGATATCTGCTCCGTAGCTTTCCATTAATTTAGCTTGCTCGATTAATTTTTCAACAGGAGCCATGTGTGACATCATTAGGAATCCAACTGCTTCCATTCCTAATTCTTTACCCATAGCGATATGTTGAGGAGCAACGTCTGCTTCAGTTACGTGTGTTGCAACACGAACCATTTTTGCTCCTACAGCTGCAGCTTCTTTCAGATCTTCAATTGTTCCGATACCAGGCAGTAAAAGAACAGCAATTTTTGAATCACCGGCAACTTCTACTGCTGCTTCGATTAATTTTATATCGTCTACTTTAGATAGACCGTATTGTAAAGATGATCCTGCTAAACCATCACCGTGTGTTACTTCGATATATGGAACACCAGCGTCAGCTAATCCTTTTGTTACATCTTGTACTTGTTCTACTGTATATTGGTGTCGAACAGCATGGCTTCCGTCACGTAATGCAACTTCTGTGATTTGAATATCTCTTTCGATTGTCATGTTATTATTTTCCCCTTTCTTCAGCTCAAACTGTTTCCTTTAATTCTTTTTTCGCAAACTCTTCAGCAATACGAACAGCTGCAGATGTCATGATATCTAGGTTACCGGAATACTCTGGTAAGTAGTCTCCAGCACCTTTAACTTCAATAAGAACAGTTACTTTATTGCCTTCAAAAATTGGTTCAGTACGTAAGTGGTAACCAGGAACGTAAGATTGAACTGTTTTTTCCATTTCTTTAATCGATTCACGGATACCTTGTTCGTCCATTTTTCCTTCTTCAACAAGAGCATATACAGTATTACGCATCATGATTGGAGGTTCAGCAGGGTTTAAAATGATAATCGCTTTTCCTTTGTCAGCACCGCCAACTACTTCGACTGCTTTTGAAGTTGTTTCAGTAAATTCATCGATATTTGCACGTGTACCAGGGCCTGCAGATTTACTTGAGATCGTAGCAACGATTTCGCCATATACAACGTTAGATACGCGGTTAATAGCAGCAACCATTGGAATAGTAGCTTGTCCGCCGCAAGTAATCATATTGATATTGCTTTTATCTAAATGTTCATCAACGTTTACTGCTGGTGATACGTAAGGTCCAATTGCTGCTGGTGTTAAGTCAAGCATTTTAATGCCGCGTTCTTGACATAATTTGTCGTTGTAGATGTGTGCTTTTGCGCTTGTTGCATCAAACATAATGTCTGCTTCTAAGCCTTGTTCAAAGAAACCGTCGATTCCAGTGTCAACACCTGCATAACCTGCTTCTTTAGCACGGCGTAAACCATCTGAATTTGGGTCAATCCCGATTACTGCAGTTAATTCTAAAAATTCTGATCTTCCTAATTTGACCATAAGGTCTGTACCAATATTACCTGAGCCAATAATTGCTGCTTTTAATTTTTTAGCCAAAATAATTCTCCTCCTAAATATAAGAAAGTGTTTTTTTATAGTGAATTGTGCCTCAGATGCTTAAATGAGGAACATTTTTGTACCCTAATGAACTTGATATCTTTGCCGCAGTCTCTTTTACACCTGCGATTACTACCGGAAGTCTCTCATCTGTCAGCCTCATTTTTGGTGAAGCACAACTTAATGAAGCGGATACATTTCCTTTGTGATTGAATATCGGTGCTCCAATACATGTAAGTCCTAACTCAATCTCTTCATCTTCAATCGAATAGCCATTTTCTCTTGTGATTCGAAGCTGCTTCTTGATTTCTTCTTTATCAGTGATCGTATTTTGCGTAAATGCCCGCAATGGAATCGTTGATAAAATCCTTTCAATCTCTTCCTCATCCTGATAAGCGAGAATTGCCTTTCCTACACCTGTGCAGTGTATTGGTGCTCTTCTTCCAACATGGGAATAAATCCTTAAAGTTTGCGGACCTTCTTCCTTTGCCACATATACTAATTCATCTTGCTGTCTGACAACTAGATGGACTGTTTCTTTCAACTCATCTACTAATTCCTTAATAAATGGCTGGGCAATTTGGGCAATATCAAGTTGGTTTGCAATAAAGTGACCTAATTCAAACAATCTTAATCCTAACTTATACTTTAAATCGTCTGGGTTTTGCTGGAGGTACCCTCTGTGTTCCAAGGTTTTGATTAAACCATGTGCAGTGCTTTTTGATAAGCCTAATTTCTGGCTAATCTCTTTAACACTTAGTTCTGGCTCAGTGTCTAAGAACAATTCGAGGATATCGGCAGCTCTTTCGACTGACTGTATTAAGCGTTCTGCCATGGTTAGCCTCCTGTCATTCGGCATTGCCGAATGGCGTTCGTAATTTCCTTACACTCTTATGATAATCCCAGACCTTTATATTGTCAACAACTTTTCACAAATAATTAAATAAATTATCAACGACTTTTATCACAGCGTTCTTTATTTTCTACAATCGGTTAAAATGAAGCTAAGAGAAAAAACAGGAAAAAGGATGGAGCGTCCCCCAACCATTGAAGCCGCTCCATCCTTTTTATATAAGTTGTACGAATAATTGCCCATAGGGGTATTTTTGTATATAAAAAATTATTATTTAACAGCTGTAATCATGAAATTCGCCAGCCAAATTTCATTGCCATAAGCAGAAGGTTTATAGTCAACAAGGATATTATTTGTATGTTTTAACATTAAATTATCATATATAAACGTAATACCATCCTTTTCTAAAGTATTTTCGCCTTCCTTTTGTTCCACAGGTGCAAGAGAATAACTCGCTGTTCCACCGCCGCCACATCCGACTCCTGCTAAATAAACATAAATTGATTGTTTCCCTTCATCTTTTGCCAATAAATTTTTTATTGTTTCTAATGCCGTTTCTGTTACAGTAATATTCATAATAAATCCTCCATTTGTATTTGCGGCGGCTGACACGTTTTGCTTTACAGTCAGGCACATCCTTAATTTACAACTATTATACAGCGACTTTTAAAAAAAGATAGATTATTTGCTCAAAGTTTTTACAAAATACTGTTTTCCCTTATTTACTATATTTTCATTTGTTTAATCAGACTGAATGGTTAAACAGCCTGATTAAACAATATAATGAGACTTTCCTTACTCTAATTATGTGCTAATAGAAATTTCCCTATTCGTTCTGCGGCAACTGTCAGCCTTTCAGCCGTCTGCACAAGGGCAATGCGAACATAGCCTTCTCCTTGTTTACCAAAAGCATCGCCCGGCACTACAGCAACGCCTGCTTTTTCAATAAGGGCAAAAGCAAATTCTCGAGAAGACCAGCCTTCAGGAATTTTGGCCCAAACAAACATGGTTGCCGGTGATTTTGGAACATGCCAGCCTGCATCCGCCAATCCGGTAATCAGCGCATCCCTGCGTTTTTCATATTCAACCACTTGCTCATCCAGAACTTGATAATCAGATGTCAGCGCGATCTCAGCTGCCTTTTGAATGGGATAAAACACCCCATAATCAATATGTGATTTAAGCGCCGCCAAAATGTTAACGGCCTCTTTGTTTCCTACTACATACCCGATCCGACAGCCGGCCATATTAAAGGTTTTAGATAATGAATTGAATTCAATTCCTACTTCTTTCGCCCCCGGAATGGACATAAAGCTTATTTTCGGATGCTGATCAAAAATCAGCTCAGAATAAGCGAAATCGTGAACGACTAAAATATTATGTTTTCCGGCAAACACTACTACTTTTTCAAAAAATGCTTTATCAGCTAATGCCGTGACCGGGTTTCCCGGGTAACTGATAATCATCATCTTCGTTTTCTTCAGTACTTCTGCAGGGATTTCATCCAACTGCGGTAAATAACGATTTTCCTCCAGTAAAGGCATCGGATAAACCTTACCTCCTGCTAACGTAACACTAGCCTCATAAATAGGATATCCCGGGTCAGGCACGAGGACATATTCGCCTTGATCAACCATTGCCATAGCCAAATGGGACAACCCGTCCTGTGATCCCATCAACTGTAATACTTCTTCAGCAGGATCAATCTCCACTTGATAACGCTGTTGATAGAAATAGGACACCGCCTGATTAAACTCTGGAATTCCCGTTAATGTATAGCCATATTTTGATGAATCCTCGCAATACTCCACAAGTGAATCGACGACCAAATCGGGCGGAGGGAGATTCGGACTACCGACACTTAGATCGATAACATCCATTCCTTTTTTGCTGACTTCTTGTTTTTTATTCGCCATTTCTGTAAAAATTCCAGTCGTTAGTTTTCCCATTATTTGAGATGGAACGATTTTCATTGTTGAAACCTCCTTGAAGAAAAACTTCTCTATGTTTATTTTGATCATATATAAAGCAATAAGTACTCAATATAAATGTACCATACTTCTTTTTTCGCTGATGTTTATTTTTAAATGATAGTTATTTTAATTGACAAACAGCTAGGAATGATCGTACAATTACACTTAATTAAGTTATCTTTAATTCAAAGCGTTATTCAATAGGAATGAAATTCAACATATATGAAAAAATGAAAAATGATAAAGGGGCTGACAATATGTTAAGAAAAGTAGATCATAACAAAATGGGAAATAGTAATTTAGGCTGGTTAAGGAGTTTGTTTCATTTCTCATTTGCCGAGTACTATAACCCGGAAAACATTAATTTTGGGGTATTACGAGTCATTAACGATGACTTAATTGCAGCAAAAACCGGGTTTGATACACACCCGCACCGTGATATGGAGATTATTTCATATGTGGTTGAAGGGGATCTGACTCATGGTGACAGTATGGGGAACCAGGAGACCGTTAGTCGTGGACATGTTCAATACATGAGTGCCGGAACAGGTATCCTCCACAGTGAGAAGAATCATGGGGATGAGACGTTAAGACTCTTGCAAATCTGGATTTTCCCTGACCAAAGAGGTTACACACCGAATTACGGCGATTTCCGCTTTAATTGGGAGGATAGACACAACAAGTGGCTTCACATGGTATCCGGCAAAGACGGGGATGCTACCGTAAAAGTTAATCAGGATGTCAATTTCTATTCATTATTACTGGATCAGGGTAAAGAAATAAGCTTCCCTGTTGCAAGCGGACGCCAAGCTTATTTAGTTCAGATCGAAGGAACATCTGACATTAATGAGATCAATCTAGAAGCTCGTGATGGTCTTGAAATTATTGAGGAAGATATTCAAATTAAAGCGAAGGAAACTGCTCATTTCCTAGTCATCGAAATGGCAAAGGAAGACTAAACTGATAATAGCAGAAGTCACAGCATGAGAATCAATCTGCAACCTAGTTGATTTCTCTTCGAAGCTGTGGCTTCTTTTTTTACAAAGGCTGTTTTTGTAAAGCTT
>CALGSR010000401.1 GCA_937902115.1 uncultured Bacillus sp.
CGAAGTGCCTGCAACGGAAATCAACAACCAAGTTTAACAGAGCCAAAAAATAAAAAAGCAAAGCACGAAATGCTGCTTTGCTTTTTTCGATGTTATTGAGATAAGCCTTGTTTCGCTTTAGAAGTCTTTTTATTACCTTGATGGATCAGCTTCTGGTTCTCTAACATGCTGTTCACTCGGTTTGAAAAGGAGACCGATATTGATTAGACCGGCGATCCCGACTAAACAATAAATAATACGTGAGAGCATTGTATCAGTCCCAAATATAGATGCAACAAGGTTAAATTGGAAAAATCCTATCAGTCCCCAATTAATCGCTCCAATAATCGTAAGCAATAGTGCAATGCGTTGAATTGTACTCATAATAAAACCTCCTGAAAATATAACTTTAATCACTAGTCTTTCTTTATTCAGAGAATAATATGCGTTCTTATTGGACTGGTATAAATTGCCTTTAATTTTTTTGCATTCTTTTACAGGTTGAAGGATAATAAGAAAAGTGGGAAGCACGAAGCACTGAAGCCAGATACTTACCAAGGTTCAGAACACTTTTACTTTCTTATCTTTATAAATAATGAAAATGAAATCAATGCACAATATAGGAGGGGTTGCGCTTGGATAATTTTACATATAATAACCCTGTTAAACTCATTTTTGGAAAAGGACAGGTGGAAAATTTAAAAAATGAAGTTCCTCGGTACGGAAAAAAGATCCTCCTTGTTTACGGTGGAGGAAGTATCAAACGCAACGGTCTTTATGATCAAGTGACAGGTCTGCTGCAAGAAGCGGATATAACATTTTTTGAACTTTCCGGCGTTGAGCCGAACCCGCGTATTTCAACTGTTAGAAAAGGAATTGAAATATGCAAAAAAGAAGGAATAGAATTTCTATTGGCGGTTGGCGGCGGAAGTGTCATTGACTGCACTAAGACCATCGCAGCCGGGGCAAAATATGAAGGCGATGCTTGGGACATTGTGACAAAAAAAGTAACCGTCTCCGAAGCGCTTCCGCTTGGGACCGTGCTGACACTTGCTGCAACAGGATCTGAAATGAACCGAAGTGCGGTGATTACCAATTGGGAAACAAAGGAAAAATACGGCTGGGGAAACCCTGTTGTCTATCCCTGTTTCTCCGTACTAGATCCGGTTAATACCTACACGGTTTCGCGCGATCAAACAGTAAATGGAATCGTAGATATGATGGTACATACTTTAGAAAACTATTTTCATGTACAAACAGAAACAAATCTGCAGGATCGCATGATGGAATCGCTTCTTCTTACCGTCATCGAGACGGCACCAAAACTGTTAGAGAATCTGGAAAGCTACGAGCATCGTGCCACAATTTTATATTGCGGCACAATGGCCTTAAACGGCATGATGTCAATGGGCGTTAACGGAGACTGGGCGACGCATAATTTGGAGCATGCCGTTTCGGCTGTTTATGATATTCCACATGGCGGAGGTCTTGCGATTTTATTCCCTAACTGGATGAAACATACATTAGAAGCGAATCCGGAACGTTTCAAACAACTGGCTGTACGTGTGTTTGGCGTAAATCCTGAAGGGAAAACAGCGAGGGAAGCCGGCCTTGAAGGGATTGAAAAACTGCGTGAATTTTGGAACAGCATCGGTGCGCCATCGAGACTTGTGGATTATGGAATTGATAACAGCATGCTTGAGTTAATGGCTGATCGGGCCATGGTCAGAGGAGAATTTGGCAACTTCAAAAAATTAAATCGCGACGATGTACTTGGCATTTACCGGGCATCATTGTAATTTTTCCTAAAATAGTAATTGATGATTAAATTTCTGGAGGATCGTGCATGACACATATTCGTTTTGATTATTCAAAAGCTCTAACATACTTTGGGGAGCACGAAATGACTTATTTGCAGGATGCTGTAAAATTAGCACACCATTCTTTACATGAAAAAACAGGTGCAGGGAGTGATTATTTAGGATGGATTGACCTGCCGGACAATTATGATAAAGAAGAGTTTTCGAGGATCCAAAAGGCGGCCGAGAAAATTAAACGTGACTCGGATATCCTTTTAGTCATTGGAATCGGCGGCTCTTATTTAGGGGCAAGAGCAGCGATTGAGGCGCTGCAACATAGTTTTTATAA
Organism: uncultured Bacillus sp.; assembly: GCA_937902115.1. Taxonomy (GTDB): domain Bacteria; phylum Bacillota; class Bacilli; order Bacillales; family Cytobacillaceae; genus Bacillus_BD. The sequence continues at coordinate 2,128 of CALGSR010000401.1, forward strand.
TGTGATACCGAAAGAGAAACGTGGGACTCCGCAAATTATCTTTGTCGGTAATAACGTCAGTTCAACCTATATGATGGATGTCATCGATTTGCTCGAAGGCAAAGATTTCTCGCTCAATGTCATTTCTAAATCAGGAACGACCACAGAACCGGCGATTGCCTTCCGTATTTTTCGCAAGCTGCTTGAAGAAAAATATGGCAGCGAGGAAGCGAGTAAAAGGATTTTTGCTACGACAGATCGGGCCAAAGGAGCTTTAAAAACCGTAGCGGATGAAGAAGGATTCGAATCTTTTGTCATTCCGGATGATGTCGGCGGACGCTATTCAGTTTTGACGGCTGTCGGTCTGCTTCCGATTGCCGTCAGCGGTGCAGATGTTGAGGCGATGATGAAAGGAGCTGCTGTGGCGAAGGAGGATTTTCGTTCATCTGAGCTTCTCGAAAATGCCGCTTACCAATATGCAGCCGTCCGCAATATTTTATATAACAAAGGAAAGACGATTGAAATGCTGATCAATTATGAACCTGGCCTGCAATCTTTTTCCGAGTGGTGGAAGCAGCTGTTCGGAGAAAGTGAAGGAAAGGATCAAAAAGGGATCTATCCTTCCTCGGCTAACTTCTCAACGGACCTCCATTCACTAGGGCAGTATGTACAGGAAGGGCGCCGCAATCTTTTCGAAACGATTATTAAGGTTGAAACGCCGCGCAGGGAACTCATGATTGAAAAAGCGGAGAACGATTTAGACGGATTGAATTATCTTGCCGGTCAAACGGTAGACTATGTCAATAATAAAGCATTTGAAGGGGCGATGCTTGCCCATACAGACGGGGGCGTCCCAAATTTAGTTGTTCATATTCCGAAATTGGATGAATATACCTTTGGATATCTTGTCTATTTCTTTGAAAAGGCCTGCGCTATGAGCGGATACTTGCTTGGAGTAAATCCTTTTGATCAGCCTGGTGTTGAAGCTTACAAAGTGAATATGTTTGCCCTGCTTGGAAAACCAGGTTATGAAGGGAAAAAAGCCGATTTGGAAAAAAGATTGCAATAGGCAAAAAGAGGATGTCGCACCGCATCCTCTTTTTGCGCTTGAGTATGAATTAAGTACGAATTAAGATCAATTGATCGTTTCTTTCTAGAATAAACGGCTGTGGCGGGTTTAATATAGTTGCTTCCCCTCTCTTAATCCCAAGAAGTGCGTTGCCCTTTTGAAAGTATTCAATGCCGATGCTTGTATAATCTTTTTCAATCTCATCAAGAAGGACATCCTGATAAATCAGTTTCCGATCTGACATTTGATACAACAGATCGAGAAAGGATGTTACCATATCTTGTGAGGAAATGCTCTGTAGCATAATAAAGCTTGTAATAATATTCGTTTCGATAATTTCATCTGCTCCCGCCCTTTTAGCATTTTCAGTCTGTTCATGGGTTAAAATTTCAATAATACATGGAACAAACGTATTTAAGCCTTTTACAGCGAGTAATGTAATAATGGAGTGCATATCTGCCTGCCATTCTCCTTTATTTTGATCGGCAGTGATGATGACCTTGCTTGCTTTCGTAATACCGGCCTTCACGAGAATATCATCGAGATTGGGTCTTCCTTTAATAAAATGAACATTTTTATTGGAGAGTGGATTTTTTTCTAGTGTTTCATCAATCAGGGCAATAGAGATCTGGGTGCTTTGCTGACAAAGAGCATGGATCATTCCCTTTGAGCGTTCATTCCAACCGATGATAATAATATGACCGTTGCCTCGATAGATTGATTTTCCCTCAAGGATATCATTTTGCTTTGTAACGGTTGTCGCTGCCAAAGAAACGAAAAAAGAAGATAGAAATCCTGCTCCCGTTAAAATGAGAAGTATTCCTGTCACTCTTCCGGCTGTTGTTTCAGGTACAAAATCTCCATAACCGACTGTCGAAGCGGTAATGACCGCCCACCATATCCCGTCAAAAACGGTTGGAAAAGCAGAAGGTTCCAATAAATGCACAAAGGTTCCAAAGATTAATATTGAAATCAATACGATAATAAAGGTTCTGAGGATGAGAGGCAGACGGATAAAATGGGTCAAGATAGTATGCGGCAAGAATCTTCACCTCAAGAGATAGAGTTAATTCATGACTTAGTATGAACAAAAAGACCCTTTCTTATTTAATGGCTGTGTTAAAGGTCAATGTTGATTTTGGGGGACTTGTTGATTGGAGTGGAAGGCACGTAGACTCCTGCGGGAACAGCGAGACAGACGAGACCCCGCAGGCACGAAGTGTCGAGGAGGCTCGGCGGTCGCCCTAAGGTGCGCGAAGTGCCTGCAACGGAAATCAACAACCAAGTTTAACAGAGCCTATTTAATAGGTGAACAACGTAAAAAAGGCGGATGAGTCCGCTTCATCATCCGCTTTTTTCTTCTGTATTATCAATTTGTATCCATTCTTTCGACCAAGCATCTATTTCCTGCAGTACATTTTTTAATGCCAGACCTTTTTCAGTTAAGGTATACTCTACTCGTACAGGTACTTCAGGAAAAACCCTCCTTGTAACAATCCCTTCGTTCTCTAATTCTTTTAATCTTTCAGATAAGAGCCTGCCGCTGATTGGCATGGAAGCGTTTAAGTTGCAAAAACGCTGCGACCCGGATAATAATTGATTAATGATTAAAGCATTCCAGCGTTTACTGAAAAGCTCAACTGCTTTATGAAATTTTGGACACAATGTACTCTCGGTCATTTTTTACCACCTTTATAAGCAAACGTTAATTACTATAATAATAGTGAATAAATTACTTGACGTCAACTACTTACGACTATATACTTACTTACATATAGTAAGTAACGTGTTTGTAGTAATAATGATTCTGAAAGGATGAACAGAATGATTTCAGATAAAGTAAAAGATATATTACGAGATAAAATGACAATTTTAAATAAAGAGAATGATAAAGATATATGCCTTGTAGGTCCTGTCAAGCTGCCGGTTCAATTAGAGGACAAAGTAGTGACGTTTCAATGGTATACATGGCTTCCGCTAGAAGGACTGCCATCTGAAAAAGATGAACTTCTCGAAGCCCTCGCTTCAGCGCATTTAGCAGATGGGCAGCAATCATCTGTGCTCGTATATGGCGATTTTGAGCATTCAGAAGAAGCTCTTATTCGGATGCACAGTATTTGTCATACTGGTGATATTTTTGGCAGCAAGCGCTGTGACTGCGGTTACCAGCTTCGTCAATCAATGAAAATGATTGTCGAACATGGGAGTGGGGCACTTTTTTATCTTGCCAATCATGAGGGCAGAGGAATAGGATTATTTTCAAAATCATTAGCATATATCCTTCAGCAAGAAGGGTATGATACAGTAGAAGCAAATCATGCTCTAGGTTTTGCCGATGATACTCGTTCTTATGAAGAGGCCATTACTGTACTGAAAGGTCTTAGGGAAAAGCCGGTCACATTGATTACCAATAATCCGAAGAAGATTAAGGCTTTAGAAAGCTTTGGAATGTTAATTGCCGATCATATTCCGATTTGGGGCGATATCACCGACTACAATCGTTTCTATTTAGCAACAAAAGTAGAAAAATCAGGGCATATTCAAAATGATGATGGCATTTTGCTTGTTAAGGAGAATGTATCTTGAAAAATGATGAATATTATATGAACCTCGCCCTTGAGTTAGCGCAGACCGCAAAAGGCAGTACAAACCCAAATCCGCTTGTCGGAGCAGTTATTGTCAAGAATGGAATGATTGTTGGAACTGGTCTGCATCGAAAAGCAGGAGAACCGCATGCAGAGGTGCATGCTTTTCGTATGGCAGGAGATCATGCGGAAGGTGCAACGCTCTATGTCACGCTTGAACCTTGTTCTCATTATGGAAAAACACCTCCATGTGCTGAGCTTGTAAAGGACTCAGGCGTGTCTCGTGTTGTGGTCGCGATGAAGGATCCGAACCCGCTTGTTGCCGGACGGGGAATTAAATTGATAGAAGACGCAGGAATTGAAGTTGAAGCTGGTTTGCTCGAAGCTGAAGCAGCCAAATTAAATGAACGTTTTATTCATAATATGCTCCATAAAAGACCGTTTGTGATTGCGAAAACAGCGATGACCCTTGATGGGAAATTAGCTGCCTATAATGGTCATTCCAAATGGGTAACGGGTGCAGAATCAAGACAGACGGTTCACTATTTACGAAATGAAGTGGATTCTATTTTGGTTGGGATTGGGACTGTGCTTGCAGATGATCCTGCCTTGACCACTCGAATTCCGGAAGGCGGGAAAAATCCAGTTCGGATTATTTTGGATACAAATTTAAGAACTCCGCTCGATGCGCAAATAACCGATACACGTGATGCGCAAACTTGGATTTTTACGAAAGAAGGATCGGACCCTGAAAAGTCTGCCGCCTTAAAAGCAAAGGGTGTACAATTGTATGCTGCACCTGTGAAAGATGCAGGACTTGACTTAGAATTTATCTTACAGGCCATGTTTGAAAAAGGAATGACGGATGTTCTTGTTGAAGGCGGAAGTGCGGTGAACGGTGCCTTTTTACGTGCCGGATTGATTAATAAATATTTAATTTATATTGCGCCAAAGATTTTAGGCGGACGCCATTCTTTTACTCCTTTTACAGGTTCTGATGTTGAAAGCATGGAAGAAGCAGTTATAGTTGATTTTGATTCAGTCGAACATATTGGAAATGATTTGTTCATTACTGCTTACCCAAAAACAAAACAGTAAATCAAACAATAATAATGGGTGATTAAAAGTGAATAAGTACGATTATTTAACAGATGTTTGTATTGTTGGAGCAGGGCCTGCGGGGGCCTTGCTTGCTTATATTTTGGCCGCACATAATATTTCAACAATCTTAGTAGAACGGCATGAAAACATCAATAAGGAATTCAGGGGCGAGCACTTGAATGAGACCGGAGAAGGAATTTTGCGCAAATACGGCCTATTTGAAGAATTGGAGAAAGTAGGCTTGCTTCGCATGGAGCGGGTTGAATATTGGAATGATGGCGAGGTTCTAAAACAGATTTTCCCAGACAAAAAAGTCGGCCATGTCGGCATCCATGTGCCGCAAAGGCATTTACTTGGTCTGCTGCTTAAGAAAAGTCTTCCGCTCCCTGCTTATACCTTATTATTAAACACAAAGGTTACGGGTTTAGTAGAAGAAGAGGGTCAATATGCCGGGGTTACTGCGCGGAAAGATGGCAAAGAAATAAGAATTAAAAGCTCACTTGTTATCGGTGCGGATGGGCGCTTTTCGACTGTGCGAAAGCTCGCGGAAATTCAGTTTGAGCGAATGAAGCACGGGTATGATTTGCTGTGGGCAAGAATACCTGCGCCAGTTGGCTGGGATCCGACGGTTCGTCTTGCGCTTGTTAACGATGAGCAGCTTGCTCTGTTTACACAGCAGGGAGGGTTTGTCCAAATTGGCTGGAATATCCCGGAGGGTTCTTATGCGGAATTAAGGAAGCAGTCCTTTCTGCCTTTTATTCAGCAATTAATTTCCGCCTTTCCCGAGTTGGAGGATAGTGTAAAAGCTCATATTAACTCTTGGGATGATTTTGTCTTGCTGCAGGTTCAAAGCAGCCGCTGTGAGACTTGGGTCAATAAAGGTCTTGTCATTATCGGGGATGCCGCACATACGATGAGTCCAACAGGGGCAATTGGGATTAACAGCGCGATGAAGGATGCGGATGTGCTTTTTCAATTAATTAATGAACTGCAGTCGATTGAAGATTTAAGTTATATAGATTTAAAGCGTTTTGAACAGATGAGAAGACAGGAGGTAGAGGAACAGCAAAAGTTCCAGTTAGAGAAAGAAGCATCATTCGGTAAACAGTTTATCCCGGTATAGTCGGCAGACTAACGGGATTTTTTTTGCGTTTCCATGTTTGTGCTCCAGTTGGAAAAGGTTCCTGTTCCATTGCATTCAAGACAGTCATAGACCTCAGGCATATAATATTCGGTTGCAAGAGGCATATGAAAACCTTTGCCGTTGCATTCCGGACAATGCCCTAAACTTTCGGCCTCGGAAATCCGTTTCTCATATAAATTACTTTTCCAATCAGATAAGTAATGAAAAAGACCCATTTTGTTCACCTCACCTCCTTCTATATTTTATGAGCAGACATGTTGTTATGTTATTTATAAACGTCTATTTATATTATTGATACTGTAAAACTTGATTGTTGATTTCCGTTCTAGGCACTTCGCGCACCTTAGGGCGACCGACAAGCCTCCTCGACACTTCGTGTCTGCGGGGTCTCGTCTGTCTCG
>CALGSR010000402.1 GCA_937902115.1 uncultured Bacillus sp.
TCAATATTCGTGTAACTCGCTCTTGTGATTTTGGTAGATTTAGCAACATCAGCTTGGCTCAAGCCTTTTTCTCTTCTAATATTACATAACCACGCTCTTTTCATAAGACATTATTCACCTCCTTTAGTGTCATTTCGACACCCTACGACATTATTATACAGTAACACATTGACACTGTCAAGCGTTTTTTTAAAATAATGTTTCATTTTGTTACATTTTATTGATGTGTCATAAAGAAACTTATATAATATATAGGAGGTGACATATGAAACTTAATGAAACATTCAAAATTTTAAGAATTAATGCGGGAATCACGCAAAACAAAATTGCTGATTATCTAGGTGTTAATAGAGCATCTTATAGTAATTATGAAACAGGGAAAAGGGAACCTGACATTTCTACATTATTAAAAATTGCTGATTATTTTAATGTATCACTAGATGAAATGTTTGGAAGAAAATCAAGTGAACAAAAACAAGTAACTCCAAAAGAAAGGAGTTTTAAATCAACGATACATAAGCAAATATGGGATAAGGTAGAAAAATTACAAGAAAATGATTTATACATTTTAGATGGTTATCTTGATGGTATGTTGGAACGAGTTATGAAAGAAAATAGAAAGGAAAAATCAATAGGATAATAAATAATGAAACATGTTAATAAGTGGTACTATTCATTGAAAAAAAGTTATCGTCAATTAATAATGATTATCAGTTGGATTGTTGTAATTGTTTTGGGATATTTAAGGGAAGAATTTAAAATTGAAAGCCAAATATTTATCAGTATTACTTCAATCATTTTTGTAGCAGCTATTTATTTTACTGTCTTATACTTTAAATCTAAAAAAGGCATAATTACAGCAAATGAGGAATCACAAAAAGAAGAGCACATTTTTAAGGAATCAATAATAAGAAACTCAGCACAAAAAGAACTTTATAATCAGTTAATCTCAAATGATTTTACACTAAACCTAAGCTTATCTAATTTTGCATCAAATTTGATTATAGCTGCTTTGAGGCAATTAAAGGAAAATCCATTTTTCAACAAAAATGACTTAAGTTTTGACATTGATAAAAGAATTGAGGAATTTACTGCACACGCTGATGAACAAATGAGAAAATCAAATAAAGGCACATTTGTAACTGTCGATATCGAGACTACTGGACTTAGTACTAAAACTGATAGAATTGTTCAAATTAGTGCTGTAAAAGTGGTTGATTATAAAATCGTAGATACCTATGAAAGTTATATCGATCCGGAAAAAACAATACCTAATGTTGCTAGTGATATCCACGGCATTTATTATGATGATGTAAAGGATGCGCCAACTTTTAAAGAGGCATTTCCTTCTTTTGAACATTTTATAGAGGCTCATATATTGGTGATGCATAATTCTAATTTTGATTATTCAATAATTAAAAACGAATGCCAAAGAACTTTAAATATAGAATTTAAACGAAACGTAATATGTACTATGAGGCTTTGGCGTAATAAGTACTATGATTTTCAAAACGAACAAGCTCCATCAGCAAAGTTACAGGATATTGTATTTGTTTTGTTACCATCTGAAGAAGCCTATGACTATAATAAAAATCAACATGATGCATTAGCTGATGCAATTGCAACAGCTCGCATATATTTAAAAATGCTCTAATTGCATTAACAGATAGGCGGTTGATAAATATGGTGATATTGCACCCTCTATAAACTTCTTTTTTAATTATTGAAAGAAGGAGGAAAACATGTACATAGAAGAAAAAATTGAAAAAATTAAAGAATTTTTAAATTTAGTAAACGTAGAACTAAATCGTATAATTGGTTTTAATCATTCTAAAAATAATTTAAATATAAAAAAAAGCCTTCTTGTAAGAAGGCTTCAAAAAACATAAGCAGAGAAGATTTTATAAAAAAAAGATTTCCAAACAATGAAATAAACTATTCCATCACAAATAAAAACACTTTCGAGGCAAAAATCGAGAATTTAGAAAAAATTCCAGATAAAGAAGGTGATGATATGGCAGGGTCCGTTTCCTTAAGAAAGGATGGACGGTGGATGGGAAGATTTTATTATCTTGGAATGTACAGTTTATAAGCCGCAGTGTCGCCATATTTTTTCTTAAAATAATTAAGAGCCTTGTTTACATCTTCAGAAGCCATACTATTTATTTTATCAAACTCTTCAACATGACCGTAAGAAATTAAAATGTTTATGGCTGATAGTAATTTTATCAATTCCAATATCCGTCCCCCTCCTTCCTATACATCAATTATACCATATTATTCCATAAAACACAATAGATGTTTTGCTTATTCCGATACAAAAAAAACGGCCATAGTATATATGGTCGTTTACTTTTCTCAATCTAATATAATTGCTTTTCTTATTTCCTCGACTGCATCTGCAGTCTTTTTTATTTCCGCCTCTAAAGCTTCAAATTTAACCTCAATCTTATCAGCTAGAGCTGTATAGTCTGCTTGACTCAAAGTTCTATTTTCCCTTACGAGTTCTAAGGTCTCGGCAACGAGATCCTTAACTTCAGTCAAATCAACCGCTGGAACTTCTGGAACGATTACCGGATCTGGTTCTGCAACTGGGGCCACTTCGATTACGTAAGCACCTTTAGTCTCGATAATGTTATCAAGCTCTCCTTTGCTTACCCCCAGGATTTCCATTGCTTCAGTAACGTTTATTTTT
>CALGSR010000403.1 GCA_937902115.1 uncultured Bacillus sp.
CTAGAGTTGAACTGGCAGCCATTTTCGTACGCTGTTGATAAACCAAATGTTTGTGGCTTTATCTAAGTCAGCGATTGTTAATTTTTTCTCATGAATGATGCCGGCTTGGATTAAGCTTTCGCGAAAAGTGCCGGCAAGCAAGCCGCTACTTATTGGTGGTGTCCAAAAAAGGCCGTCGATCTCCAGAACAACATTCCCGTTTGTGAATTCAGTCAACTCCTCATTTTCATTCCAGAGCAGGACATCGAAAACATCCTTAAATCTTTTTTGAAAGTCGGAATAAACCGTTCGATGCGTTGTTTTATGGTGCAAAAAGGGATTATTTTTATTTAATGGTTCATCGGCAAGAGCGATTTTCAATGGTGTTTTCGCTTGTGTAATGGGCTGAATATCGATTTCTATTTCTCCTTTTTGCGACAATAGGAAACGAACCTTAAATTTCCCTTGCGTATTTTGCTTGGAAATTTGCTGTAAAGTGCGATTGATATCTTTCAAATGAAAGGGAAAAGCAAAATATTGCGCAGAGCTTTGCAGGCGGTTCAGATGCTCTTCCAAGAGAAAAAACTCCCCATCCTCTAATAGAAGACTTTCGAGCAGGTCAAATTCCGGCCGTTCTTCTTCAAGTAAACGAGCTTTGGCTAGAATTTCATCGTATTCACCTTCGACCGTAGAATCCCATGTAATCCCGCCGCCAACCCCGTAGACAGCTTTTCCTGTTTGATCAATGACAACGGTTCTGATTGGAACATTAAAGACTGCTTCTCGATTTGGCGTAATATAGCCGATGGCTCCGCAGTAAACACCGCGCGGAGCTGTTTCCAAATCAGTAATAATGTTCATTGTGCTGATCTTTGGTGCACCCGTGATCGAGCCGCAGGGAAAGAGCGCTTTAAACAGATCGGCAAGCAAAGTATCAGCAGGTACTTCAGCTGTTATCGTTGAGGTCATTTGATGCACCGTCGGGTAATGCTCAATTTCAAATAGCTTGGAAACCTCCACAGTCCCCAGCTTTGCAATCACATTCAAATCATTGCGCAGTAAATCGACAATCATCACGTTTTCGGCACGGTTTTTTTCTGAATGATAAAGCCAATCTGCATTTGCGCTATCCTCCGCTGCAGTATTCCCTCTTTTCACCGTTCCTTTCATCGGCCTCGTTATGATCCTGTTTTCTTTTAGATGGAGAAATAACTCAGGTGATGCAGACAAGATGCGATGTTCTCCAGTATTGATATAGGCACAATAATTGGAAGACTGGGCTCTTTTCAATTTTTCAAAAAAAGCAATATCATCGCCCTGAAAGTTAGAATTCAGCTGAATCGTATAATTCGTCTGATAGGTATCGCCGCATTCGATGGAGTACTTAATCGATTTAATGGCTGCCTCATATTCTGAAGGGGTAACAGATGGGTTCCAATTTGAAAGTTTGTAGTTCCCTTTGCTGCTAAGCGGCATTTGCAGCGGTTCTGTAAAAATACCAAACCATAGGAATGGCATCGTGTTTTCGGCCTTCACCTTGTAAGCAGAATCAAATGCCGGCGCACTTTCATAGGAAAGAAATCCGGCAGCATAATAACCATGATCGACGGCATCTTGAATAAGCTGGAAGCATGGCAATACTTCTTCAATGCGCTTGGCTGTAATCACCTTTATCGGTTCTACAAATGTAAGCGGCTGAATGTTACCATTTAAATCGGCAAACTCAAAAGACAAGAGCGGTTTTTGTTGATTTATATTTTCCATTTATATCTCCTGATCCTTTATTATCATATTTTTGAAACATGGGGGCGGTTCTCGCGTTTCATTTGGCTTCACTACATGAAGTCCATTTTATAATGAAAAGGACGAAAAGGAAATTTGAATGCCTTTCATCCTTTTACTACTAACCGTGTATAAAAAAAACAGCCAAAATGCGGCTGCTTAAATTTTTCTATACACTTACATCAATCTTCCCGCCTAAATGCGGCTGAGCGGCATGCTGGATGGCCGTTGCATCGGTTGTACTCATCACTTTCTGAATTGCTTCGCCTTGCTGCTCGGCATTTCCCATTGCCATCTTCATCACTGATATTGAAGCTTGCTGTTGGACTTGTCCTTGACTTAGTGCCATCGACATTAGTGCGATATCCATGATCACACCCCCTTTTCTTGCTCTGATTTATATTCTTTTAAAATACACCTTCGTTTTTTCCTGAACATGAATCAGTTCATCTTGAATATGAACCGGATGGATGCCGCTTTTGGTTATAAACATCATAATCATAGGTAAGGCATCGATACTATACCTTTTGCCATTTTGAACTGCCGACATGATGGCCTGTAGTTCTTCCCATTTATGATTCATATATTGCATCTGATCTCGATAATGTTTGCCTGTCGCTTTCTCGATCGCTTTTCCTGCGGCTGACTGCTCTATATTTTCATGAAGCCTATCGAGTTTTCTATTTTTAATACCCCTTTTATTTTCAATAATTTGTCCTGCCTTTTGCACCAGCTGATCAACTGCCAGGATCAATTCTTTCTCTTTTTGTTTTGATAAAGTTCGCTTTATTTTGGTTGAAAGTTTCCCGCCTTGGCTTACCCCTAGAAAAGCCCCAAAGACCGCTCCCATCATTCCACCGGCAGGACCGAAAAGCATAGCTCCCAACATAATTCCCGTCTTTTCGCCTAGAACCCCCAAAGCAAAACGCGAGGAAGTATCACTGACCACATTAATCACCGCCTGATTGATAGTGACTTCATCCTTCCAGAGACGGTGTATGTTATAAAATGAACTGACCCCTGCGGAAATCCATGGAATCTCAAAATCTAATAAATCTGCTGCATGATTAAGCGTTGTTTCTGTCGCATCCAGTACCTCTTCGCGGGAAATGCTTGATACATACACATTTGGATGATCCGTAAAATAAGGGGCTAACTCTTCATTGACATAAACAGGAATATCAGGATACCGTTCGAGATGCTCTCTGACGCCGTCTGGATTAGCCAAGTTCTTCACTTGAAAGGGTTGTCCGTCTATTAAAAGGTCCCACCCCGGGTTATTAGACTCCTCCGGAAACTCCACATCATGCCCCTTCGCCTGCAATTCTGCTGCTAGCATTTGCTCAGCCACATACCCCTGCATCTGGGCCATATCTCCGGTTGCGACTGATGTATCTATTCCTTTGGCAAATTGACTCAGGGTAAACAGGGAACTCAAATCATCCGCTCTGGCAAAATCAATTCCTTTGACAACCTCAGGGTTTATCATGAAATAATCATACATAAACTCACCAGCACTGATCGAAGCAACAGCCCCTGTTTGCTGTAATTGCTCTTTCGTGCCAAAAAGCATCATTTGCAGACGCTTATTCGACTTTTTCTGTTCATTTATCGAACAAGATAGCGCCTGCTCAAAGTCACCTTGATTCCAATAGCTCCAAAACTCTTTATTTTGAATAACCATCTATATCACCAAATCCTGAAAACCATAGTTTTCATTTTCAATTGATTTCATTCTTTCTCTTAAATCTTGTTGTTGATTGCGGCATTGACTTAATTCCGACTCCAGCACTTGTTTTTCAAGAAATAAATTCGCATACTGCTTCTCCAATAACACAATATCTTTTTCTACTAAACCTTTCTCCGTTCGTTCCTTCAAAAAATACGGACAATCTGTTTGAAGAAGTATCCCTGCCATTCTTTGCAGCAGCGGCTCTAATTGCTTCTCCTCTTTCTTAATATCTAAGGTAGTCCCTGCATTTGAAAACGTGTTACTAATCTTTTTGAAAAATCCTGTGGCGTAGCCATTTCTCAGTTTCGATTCTTCTAATTTACTAATCTTTTGCAAGGTTGCTTTATAGTTGCCTTTTATTCTAGAAAACTCCCCGCTTACATCCATTGAATCTAGATCCTCTGATTTTAACCTTTCAGCGATGCTATTCTTGATTTCAATTAGTTCCCTTTGCTTCTCCGTAATGATTGATTGCATGGTTTGCATTTTTTTATTATGATCCGTTATCTTTTGCGATAGCTCTGAACCCTGATCTAATAATTCCCTTAATTTCATTTGCACTTCTTCATACTGTTGAAACCTGCTGCTCCATAATGTTAAAAAGGATTCAAAATCGATGTCCTCCCCTTCCCGGCTCATATAAGGCAAGGTCATTTGCATTAAGCTGATAGGCAGTAATTTCTTTTTCAATGATTTATTTTGCTGTTTCACAAGAAATACGCCCCCTATAAACAAGGCAGGGAGGAAAAAAATTGGGTTCGCCAACACCGCAATCGCGGAGGTCATTCCGGTATAGATGGAAAAAGGAACAGTGATCCCAAATATCCCCGCAAAGGTTGCCAATAAGGAAGTGGCAGTCGTATAAAAGGCAAAGCCGCTGACTTCTACAATCACAGCAAATACAACACTGGCCCCGCTTGTAGCTATGGCCTTTTTCATAACATCCTTCGATAAATCATCTATGCCCAGCTTGTTCTTAATTAATTCCTGCTGCTCCTTTGGTAATTTTTCAATATATTGATTGATTGCATCGACAAACTTTTCCTGATCAGCAATAGAAAATTCCTGTAGCTTATCATCCAGTTGCTGGAATAGTTTATTCATTTGATATTGGATCATTGGCTGCAACATAAGCTGACTACCATGATTTTCAGCAAATTGAGCAAAACTCTTATCCTGCTTTTTATATAAATTGTATACTTCTTTGACTATAGATTGGCATTGCTCCTCTAATTCCTTTGCCAGCGTTAATTTTGCCGGCTGAATTTTCAGAAGCTGTGCCATTTCATAAAACAACTTCAACTGCAGAACTTCATCGGCTTCATAGCGGAGTTTATGTACTTCCTCTTCCAGTCGTTTGACAAAATGCTCCTGTTCCTCCTTTGACAGCACATCCTTTGCCTTTGCGGTTAATAAATTCCCAATATGGGTCCGGCATAACAATGCATAAACCATCCGCAAATCATTTCCCTTTAATGACACAAGACTTTCACTTAAAATCTTCCCATCCATCTGTCTCATCTCCCCAACGTCTGTACGAAACACGTACTAGTAATTCCGTTTCAGCCATTCAATTACGTTAGCCTGCGTAAGCTTCCCCTTGCCATTTTTTGTTCTGCTAATTCGGTAAAAATAAATCAAGTTGTTTTTCTTATTCAAATAAATTCTCCCCGCGGAATCGGTTTGGAAGGGGTACTCAAGGATGATTTCACTATTTGTTTTGATGGAATTCTTTCTAATATTGGAAACTACTTGATCATAATTATTGTTCAGCAAAGCAATGATAGATTCAATCTTTAAACGGTCCGAAGGTGTGACATGGAAAAAGTCGCGAAAAAACTCTTCGTGGAAAAAGCAATTTTTATATAAAGTTGAGAATCTCGGCTGAAATTCTCTCTCTAAAATTTCCTTTTCTTCCTTATTTAATTCTTCCGGTTCAGCATGTTCTGCCCGGGCAATCGCTAACTCGTTTTGGTGATCAAGGAGTTCATTTTTCAGCCTTTGAATCTTATCCTCATAGTCATCCATAATCATATAAAATCCTTTTTCATCCTGCTTCCACTTTTGTCTTAAAGCATCTGCTTCTGATACTGCCAGATTATATTGTTCCGTATATTGCCTCTCAACCATTTTTAATTGTTCTATTTTCTCCTGAAGCTGCACAATCTTTTGCTTTGAACCGTTTAAACTTTCTTCCTTCGAATGTAGTTCATCTCTGTAATACTTTTTATCTGTATTGGCTTTTTCAAGTTCCCGGCCGATTTTATTCAGGCTGGTATTTAATTGACTGATTTCAGATACCTTTGATAATAATGTCCGCTCGAGATCTTTATATTCTCCCTTTAGTTGATTGTATCTTTGTATCCGTTTAGCTAATTCAATTGATTTTGCTTCAGACTCACTTTTTAATTTTACTAGCGTGTTCTCATATTCTATTTTATCCTCATTGGAAATTGAACCCTGAAGCAGCTTCTCATAATGAACTTCTTTTTCCCGCAATTCATCTATTTCTCTTTGAAGGGATTCCTTTTGAGAAACATTTTCCTCTATAGTAACCTTTAACTGATCATATTTTGACTTGATTACATTCCTTTCCTTTTCAAGCTTCTGTTTTGTAGTTGTAAGTTTATTAACCTTCTCCTGTTCTTCAACAATCTTATTTTCCAGTTCGAAATAGGTCTTTTGTGTTTTCAGTAAATCATCTAACTTAACATTCAATTCCTTGCGTAACTCATCCAGCTCCTTTGTCTGAGAATTGCTACGAAGGAGCTCCATTTGATTTTTTAAATAATCTACTTCCTTTTCCTTTCTCTCCATTTGCTTCAACAGGTCATCACGTTCAATAAAATATTGCTTTAACTGACTCTGCTTTTCTCTTAAAACCTCCAGCGTTTTGGTTAAATTATAATCAACTCGGTTAATGAATTTCAGAAAGAACTTTTGTCCTTTATCAAGCACTGATTTTACTTTTGGGAGTAGATCGTTTTTTGCATCTTCAAGTAGGTTTTTCATTAATATTGCTCACTCCAGAAATCTTATGATGAAAATATAAAATACTTAGTGCTTCGTTTTTCTAATAAAAATACTTATAGTAATATTTTATCATTTAACACCCTCGCATAGGTTATTTGACCTAATTATTTTATCCTACATTAAAACAAGCTATATTTTCATGATTAGTTGTTCTAATACTTAGTGACTACTAGGAAATGAAAAAATCCCTGACTTATTCAAGCCAGGTTCAATTTTCCAGTTTCTATTTCCCCCTCACTTGCTCGCTGACATTGGCTGAACTCAGACTACGATTCTTGAAAAAATGAAGCATAGAGATTTCTCTCCACAGAGCCTTCCTTGCCAATGAAACGCAAGAACCGTCCCCCTGTTTCAACTGCCCCGCGTTTCACATAAATGTAAAAGGGTAAAAGGAAAAATCTGGATTTAGGGGTTATACTATCAGTAAAGGAGGAGAGATTATGAAAAAGTTTACTAGTTTAGTCCTTTTCATTTTAGTCATGGGTCTTGTTGCTCCACTGAATGGCCACGCTGCAGGTGAATTTAAGGATGTTTCAACAAGCTATACTTTTTATGATGAAGTTCTCTATCTCTCAGGAGAGGAAGTGATTTCTGGCTTTTCGGATGGAACATTTAAACCGAATCACACAGTCACCCGGGCACAAGCGGCCATTATGCTCGGCCGTGCTTTGAACTTAAATGGGGAAGCAAGAAATACGAAATTTAAGGATGTTACGGCGTACGTTACGGGCTCCGGGTATATTGCTGCAGCTGTTGAAAAGGGGATTATCAGCGGTTTTACGGATGGGACATACCGTCCTCACGATGCTGTCACTCGTGGACAAATGGCGATTTTTTTGAATCGGGCCTTTATTTTAGCAAAAGGGCAGAAGAATGGATTTTCTGATGTTTCTTCCAAAATGGCAGCCTATCAATCTATTTTGAATGTGTCCGCAAATGGAATTGCCAGCGGGTATGGAGATGGCACGTACCGGCCTAATCAAGCGGTAACGCGCGGCCAGTTCTCTGCCTTTATGGCACGAGCATTGGAACCAACATTTCGGGCAGGAATGGTCTATTTTTCTGATAAAAATTTCAAAAAACTGATAAGAGAAATACTCAACAAACCGGCGGGAAGCATCGCAGCTGTAGATATGTACCAAATTAATAAAATTGAAGCCAAAGGATATTCGATTAAGAGTGTATCAGGGATTGAATATGCGAAAAATCTAACATATCTTGATTTAAGTGAAAACGAAATAAGTGATATTAGTAGATTGGCTGGGTTAACTAAGCTGAGAGTGCTTCATTTACCTTTCAATCAAATAAGTGATATCAGCGCGTTAAGTGGATTAGCCAAGCTTGAAATTGTCGATTTATCCTACAATCGCATCAGTGATGTTCGTGCCTTGAACGGTTTAACAGAGATTCATGCGCTCAATTTATCCGCTAACGGTATAAACGATATCAGTGCTTTGAGTGGATTGACCAAACTGATTGATCTGAAATTAGCTGCCAATGGTATAAGCGATATCCGTGCATTAAGCAAATTCAACACTCTTTATACGCTTAATTTATCCTACAACAATATCAGTGATATCAACGTATTAAGCGAATTGAACACCCTGCAGGATCTTGCTTTAACCAGCAATAAGATAAGCGATATCCGTGCTCTAAAGGGCCTAACTAATCTTTATGCTCTCCGTCTTGAAATCAATAAAATAAATGATATTGGCGCCCTAAGTGGTCTGACCAAACTTACAACATTAAATGCGAGTGTTAACGAATTTAGTGATATTCGTGCCTTAAGCAGCTTAATCAAGCTAGAGGCTTTGAGTCTAGACGGAAATGAATTGGGTGATATCCGAGTATTGGGTAACTTAATCAATATTACAAAGCTCGATTTATCTTTAACCGGAATCAGAGATATCAGCTCCTTAAGCAAATTAACCAAGCTGCAATATGTTTATTTATCCGGCAACAAAATAAGCGATATCACTCCATTAAGCGAACACCCGGATCTTATCTATATTAATGTAACAGATAATGAACTGAATTCAGATTCGCAAGAAGTAATTAAGAATCTAAATGCACGTGATGTAATCGTCACTTATTAATTGGCGTGCAGTTCAAACCTGTCCGTACCTTTCATGACACATGGGGACGGTTCGCGCGTTTCATTTGTTCATCGTATGACATCGATAGAGCAGGGCAAGAGGTTCATTATTTTGCTATGAAACAGCAGAACCGTCCCGGCGTTTCAAAGGTTCACGGCTAGCAACGATATGTTATATTAATGATATTGAGGGCATTGAACATAAGGAGAATATAATGTCAGGGAAGAAAAAATCTAATTCCAATAATACACCGCGTCGGAAGCGGTGGACGCGAGATGTCCGCCTGCAAAAGGCTAAACAATTTGTAGAAACTTACACAGGGAAAAACCTTGTAAAAGGCTATGCTAAATGGTTTGGGGTAGATTTGAATTGCGCCTTAACCGAATTACAATTGGCCGGTATAACAATCTCCGGCGCAGAAAAAAAGAAAGTAAAACAGGCTATAGAAACAAAAACGCAACTAAAAAAAATAAAAAAAGAAAAGCAACGGGAAAAAGAAGAACGATTGATGTACGAGGATTCCGATGAATATTTCGCATTTATTATAGGTTATACAGAAGGCGGCGCCCCATACGGAATTACCCATGAAGAATGGGAAGAGATTGAGAAGATGGAGCACGATCAATTAATTAAGCCTAAGGAAAAACGCAACTCTCCATTTTTAATAGAAAATGATGAGCTGCCGTTTTAATTGTAATAACAAATTTTGCTCCTATAATTAAATCTTTTTTTAGGTAATATGTTGTTAATTTGTAAATGCAGGTTTTTCTTGACGAATGATTCTAGATCCCTTTGCTAATAGAAGCACGAGACCTGCTGGACATAGAACAAAGGACCCAATCATCGCCCCACCGTTCACGATCAGTGAATAAATGACGGGACAATGAACCTGGTCCCCTGTCCCTCCCCTGTCCCTACCCTTCAAAAAATTGTTTTGTAATAGGATTAAAGTAAATTGTCTTCGTTTTTATCGAATTTCTAAATTCGATATTTATCTTAAATTCTAGTAAAGGGATAAGATACAGGATCCCACTGTCTAGAGTAATTTCTATCTCTCCATTGTATTTGTCATATATTTCTTGAAGTTGTTTATCCCGTTCAAGTTCAATGGCAACTGACTTTGCTTTGATTTCCTGTTTCTTCTCATCACTTAGGCCCTTACGGTTTGCACGTTTTTCATTTTCTTGTAAAAGATCTGTATAGTAGTTTGTTATTCTTGTAACGTCTTTTTCAAGCGCTGCTGTTTTAGAATCATAATTATGTTCTTGTTCTGCCTTTTGCTTCACATACTCTGCCGCTATGTTTAACGGCTCCATTAGATCCATTTGAACCGGGATGGGATAGTTGTAGAGTGGTTCATTTTTATAAATAATACGATTTTGTTCTTTTTCCATCGTCTCGCTTACTTCGTTTGTTAATAAGTTTACCCAAATTTGATACGATGCTTCTATTTTTTCATCCGATACATACGTGATTTGATATTGAAAAGCGCCCCATACACCAGTTACAGGTCTTTCCTCAACGATTTGTATCTTGCCGGACTCATCCTTTAGAAAATCTGTTATTTTCTTTAATGGATTGCCTACCTCAAGTCGCTCAACTTCTGCAAAACGTAATGTACTTACTGCTTTTTCTCGAACAATCGCTAACAATTGTTCCAAAATATAGCTTCCAAACGTGATGAATTCGGCTTCTGGATTTTCCTGTGCGACTTCAAAGTCGAAGGCCAGCATGATTTCCGATCGATTTTGAAAGGAAGATGTATATTTTTCAGGAATGAGAACATTGCATAAGGCATATTCAATCGGTTCGACAATTCCACCAAGTTCTTCAATGACTTGCGTGACAAACTGCTGTAACTGCATCCTCCACCTCCATGTTAAAACAACTGATCATCTAATTGCTTTTGCTTGCTCAACTTTTGTTTGTTGTCAAGAAGGACTTGTCCAATTTGCTCAAGCTCCAATTGCACCTCTTCGTTCGAATTTGCCTTCGTCCACGCGTTCATGACCAAGTCTGAAAAATCTTCCTTTTCCTCAATATCCCCTAGGATGGCATCAACTTCGCCGACAACTAGTTCAAACATATTGATTTTGCGATCGAGTAGATCCAAAATATAATACTCAATCGTATCTGCAGAAACGAGGTTATAAACAAATACATCCTTTTCCTGACCCATACGATGAATTCGTCCAATCCGTTGTTCAATAGCCATTGGATTCCAAGGTAAGTCAAAGTTAATCATCCCGTGACAGAATTGCAGGTTTCTTCCTTCCCCTCCAACTTCCGTACTTACTAAAACATCCGCTTTTTCCTTGAAAAAAACGACCTGTTCTTCTTTCTCTTTTCGACGTAAGCCCCCATGAAATTCAGCTACTTGAAAGCCGCGATCCCTTAAAAAGGAACTTAAATGGGCTTGAGTGGAAGCAAACTTTGTGAAAACAATCATCTTATCATCAAAATCTTTTAAAATAGAAACGAGTTCTTCCAATTTCGCATTTGTTTCGCTTTCGTTTTGAGCAAGCATCTCGGCCCTCTTATAGAATCCCTTCATTGCCTTCCGATCAAATTCCGATAGTTTTTCATTCACACTAAGTCTTTCAAGTGATGGAAGAATGGCGATGATAGAACTGCCAATCTGTTCTTGAAGGTTTTTCAGAAGAAAACGATTCAAAACGGAGTGTTTCCCTTTGTAATGATTGCGTATGAACGTACTCATATCATCATAAAAACGCCTTTCCTCGTCTGACAGCGCAACGGTTCTTGTATAGGCGAATCTTTTGGTAAACGTAACATCCACATTACTACGTTTGTTACGAATCATGACTTCTGCTAACAAATTTTTAAGTGCAGCTGCATTTTTGACTTCAATTCCGTCCTTGCTTTCGATAAAATTCTTTTTAAAATAACTAAATGTTCTTAGTTGCCCTGGTTTTAACAGTGTAATTAAATTATATAGTTCTTCAAGATGATTCTGAACAGGAGTAGCAGTTAGAAGAAAGATATACTTTTTATTGATTCCATTCACAAACTGCCATTTTTGTGTTTTCCTGTTTTTTAAATGATGGGCTTCATCTACGATCACTAAATCGTAATGCTGTTCAAAAATGGCTTCACGATGATTTTTTCCTTTCGCCAAATCGATCGAAGCGATTACCTTTGGAAAATGCGCCCAGGCCTTTTCACCCATCTTTTTAAAATCAGAATGATCGGCACGGATAAAATCTTGGTTGAACTTTCTTTTCATTTCATTTTCCCATTGTCCTACAAGGGATGGGGGAACAAGAATCAAAACCTTTTTCACCAAGCCGCGCATAATGTATTCCAACATGGTCAAACCTGCTTCAACGGTTTTCCCAAGTCCAACTTCATCGCTTAATAAAACTCGTCCTTTAAAACGATTGATCACCGATTTAACGGTATTAATTTGGTAGTTAAATGCCTCAATTTCCCGCACATAAGGTAAGCAGATTAACTCATCGTGATTCGATCCTACTTTAAATGTCTTGGCAATTTGATCGAGTTGAAACCATTTATCTGGAATGTTGGTAAAATGAACGATGGAGCTTATCACTTTATTGGCATGTTCTTGATTTCGATTTACTGTTAATGTATTAGCTGGAGGTAGAATAGGAGAAGCGATGATGATCTTGCCGTCTTTCGAATATTCAATGGTTAAAAATTTCGATGAATAGCGGGCAAAGAATCCTTTGATGCCTCTACCTTGCAATAGTCCTTCATCCCAATTAATAGAAAACTTCCTACTGATCCCTTGGTCATTTTCCATTTCAAATACACGGTTGGGCATATCTATTTTTTTGAAAAAATGAATCAAGCTTTCATCCATTTCCATAGCCTGTAAATCAAAAAGTTCTTGATTTACTTTAAATAGAAACTTTTCCAATTCTAAATCACCAGCCAATCATGTTTAAGTCTAAAATTATGTAATTAAATTATAACATGTCAGAGCTAAGCACGCTTCCATTATCAGAATTATCTTTACCGTTAAGAAACATACTTTTAGAATCCTGCCCATCCCCCCTGGGACACAGGAACATTTTTAATAAATGACAAGTACTCAGATTTTCAGATTCATAAGAAAATATACCTAGTCTTTATTTACATCATGAAAAGGCTTTGTTAATGTACAATGTTGATTTTTAAGCTTATATGTATGGCGCGAACGGGTTATCCTTGGTAACAGGGAATGTAGTGAGCCCATACATATAAGGTGTTATCATGATCAACACTAAGATTTAACAGCGCAATGAAAAAAGGATATAATGGAATAGGGAGGTGTTCAAGCTGATGGGTATTCCTGTAAAACTGAAAGATATCGTTGAAGAAATGGGAACTCAATTTGATGATTCCTACTTATTTTTAAATAAGACTACTGGCGAAATCGTTTATGTGACATCAGAGGAATTAAGGGCTGCTGAGGAAGAAGAAGAATCATATGATGATATCCCCCAATGGATGTTGGAAAGTCGATCAACTGCCATTGATATTTTAGAAAACCATAGTAATTATGTGGAATTGCCAACAAAATTTGATATACACGAATATAGAATCATAGAAGATTTCTGCTTCTCTATTTCAGATGAAGAGGTACGGGATTCTTTATTTAATGCTATTAAGAGAAAAGGTGCCTTTAGAAGATTTAAAGATCAAATTATGTATTTTGGCATCGCAGAGCAATGGTATTCCTATCGTGATGAACGGTTTAAACAAATTGCCAAAAGATGGTGTCAAGATTATGATATTGAATTTATTGAATAAAATTGCAGGCGATTGCCAATTATGGTAATCGCCTTTTTCAATTTTGTATAAGACCTAACCCATGAAAGCCAGGAACATTTACCATTCTTTCAGCTCAAAAAGAATGTTCTATTAGTCAAGTAAAATCTTTCGCCAAGTGACTGGCAACAAAAGACCATCTCCAGGTAAGTGATCAGTACAGACTAATCGCTGATTCCGACAAGAGATGGTCGTTCTTTTTTACAAAATTTGTTGTTGATTTGTAAATGCAGTGTTTTGTCGTCGGATGATTCTAGCT
>CALGSR010000404.1 GCA_937902115.1 uncultured Bacillus sp.
AGTTTGCTATTGGTTTCGGACCCAAAGTACTTTCTTTTAAAAAAAATGAAACAGTCTATACGATTCGCCTGCTGCCAATTGGGGGATTTGTAAGAATGGCCGGTGAAGACCCCGAAATGGTCGAGATTAAGCCAGGCTATCGTATAGGTTTATTATTAAATAAAGAGAATAAAGTAGAAAAAATTATATTAAATAATAAAAACAAGTTCCCCGATTGCCTAGTCATGGAGGTTGAACAGGCAGACGTTGAGCATAGATTATTTCTTAAAGGATATCTCGACGGAGACGAAGATGAGGGTTTGCGTTCTTTTGATGTTCTGCCGGATGCAGTCTTTGTTGAAAATGGAGTGGAAACGCAAATCGCTCCATATAATCGCCAATTTGCTTCGAAAACACTATGGCAGAGAACGTTAACGATCTTTGCCGGGCCCGCGGCAAACTTTATTTTGGCATTCGTTGTCTTTGTGATTCTTGCATTTGTTCAAGGTGTTCCATCATCTGAACCCGTACTTGGCAAATTGACTGAAGATGGTGCAGCCATTTCATCAGGGCTTAAGGAAGGCGATATTGTACATGCCATTGATGGGGAAGAAATAACACAATGGACGGATGTTGTAGATATTATTCGCAAAAATCCTGAAAAAGAATTAACTTTTGCAATCGAACGTAATGGAGAGGATATGAATATACCTGTCATTCCAAACATTAATAAAGATACTGAAGGCAAGCAATATGGTGTCATTGGAGTCTACAGTCCGACTGAAAAATCACCGACAAAGGCAATTTCTTACGGTGTAACTGAAACCTATTTCTGGACAAAGGAAATCTTTTTTGCTCTAGGTAAACTTATTACAGGTGAATTTAAGATTGATGCTTTATCAGGTCCGGTTGGAATCTATCAATCGACTGATTATGTCGCTCAAACAGGCGGTGTTATTTATTTGATGAAATGGGCAGCGATGCTAAGTGTGAATCTTGGGATTATGAACTTGCTGCCAATTCCGGCACTTGACGGAGGCAGGGTACTGTTCTTTGCCGTAGAAGCGGGAAACCAGTTGATCGGCAGAAGGAGGGAATGGTTCATTTCCTTGGTTTTGCCTTACTGATGCTGCTTATGCTTGTCGTTACATGGAATGATATACAGCGATTCTTTTTATAAGCGATTCTTGTGTGGCAGGTACACTTGAACCTGCCACATTCATTTTGATAGACATTCATTCAATATAGAGGTGCTAGTAGATGAAACAAAGTAAGATGCTTATCCCTACATTAAGGGAAGTCCCTGCAGATGCAGAAATTAGAAGTCATCAATTATTATTACGTGCTGGTTTTATGCGTCAGAATGCAAGCGGAATATACATTTATTTACCATTAGCGAAACGTGTTCTGCAAAAGGTGGAGCAGATTGTTCGTGAAGAAATGGATTATACCGGTGCTGTTGAGCTTTTAATGCCTGCGCTGCAACAAGCGGAGCTATGGCAGGAATCCGGTAGATGGTATACATATGGTCCAGAATTAATGAGGTTGCATGACCGTCATAACCGTGAGTTTGCCTTAGGAGCGACACATGAAGAAGTCATTACAAGCCTTGTTCGTGATGAAGTGAAATCGTACAAACGTCTGCCGCTTAGCTTATATCAAATACAAACAAAGTTCCGTGATGAAAAGAGACCGCGTTTTGGGTTGCTGCGCGGAAGAGAATTCATTATGAAGGACGGCTATTCTTTCCATGCCTCAGAAGAAAGCTTAGATGGAACGTATAATGATATCTTCCAGGCTTATCAAAATATCTTCTCCCGCTGTGGCTTGAATTTCCGTGCTGTCATTGCTGATTCCGGGGCAATGGGTGGTACAGATACCCATGAATTTATGGCATTGTCCGATGTCGGCGAGGATACAATTGCTTATTCAGATACATCTTCCTATGCAGCTAATATTGAGATGGCTCCGGTAGTTGTTCAGTATGAGAAGAAAGACGAAGCCCTTAAAGACATGGAAAAGGTATTAACAGAAAATCAAAAAACAATTGCGGATGTCTCTGCTTTCTTACATGTAACAGCAGAGGATTGCATTAAATCGCTGCTGTTTAAAGTAGATGATAAATATGTATTGGTTCTTGTCCGCGGGGACCATGAAGTGAATGACATTAAATTGAAGAATATCTTTCAGGCGGGAGTTGTGGAATTAGCTGACGCTGATGAGACGAATGAGGTACTAGGCTGTACGGTTGGTTCCCTGGGTCCTGTTGCTGTATCAGGGGTAGAAGTGATTGCCGATCATGCTGTGAAGGCCATTGTTAATGGGGTTTGCGGTGCGAACGAAGAAGACTATCATTTTATCAATGCGAATCCTGAACGTGATTTCAGCGTCTCACGTTATGAAGACCTTCGCTTCATCCAAGAGGGGGATCCTTCTCCAGACGGACAAGGTAGTATTTTATTTGCCGAAGGAATTGAAGTAGGACATGTATTTAAGCTTGGTACGCGCTATAGTGAAGCGATGAATGCTGTTTATCTTGATGAAAACGGAAAAACAAAACCGTTTATTATGGGCTGCTATGGAATTGGGGTATCCCGTACAATGGCTGCCATTGCCGAACAATTTAATGATGATAAAGGACTAATCTGGCCTGTAAGTGTTGCCCCGTTTGATGTTCACCTGATTGTGGTGAATATGAAAGATGAAGCGCAAAGTTCGTTAGCAGAGAGGCTGTATACTCAGTTAAAGCAAAATAAATGGGATGTCTTGCTTGATGATCGTCAGGAAAGACCAGGGGTTAAATTTGCTGATAGTGACCTAATTGGATTACCAATTCGTGTCACAGTCGGTAAAAAAGCTGGAGAAGGAATCGTTGAAGTAAAAGTGCGTAAAACAGGTGAAATGTTTGAAGTACACACAGATGAATTGATTGCTAAAATATCCGGCATTCTGGAAACATTGTAATTTCAATGGTTAAATTATATAAAAGGGGCGCACCTACTCATGGGGCAGCCCCTTTTATACTGTCATTCGTAATAATGGAAATACCTGTTCACGCGAAACGAATATGTTATAATACGAATGTGAAAATAAACTACGATTCAATGAGAAATAGATTGTGAATGGAGGAGAGGGGGAAACAAATGAGCATGGATTCTGGTAGAATTGAGCGATTTCAGCTCTTACTCCAACAACTGCAGCTTACTGAGGATGCCATTATGCCTTATTTTACTAATGCCCAAATTGAAAAACTGGTCATTGAAAAAAAGGCAAGAAAATGGCATTTTCACTTTTTATTTGAAAAAATCCTTCCTTACAACGTATTTTGTGCATTAAGTGATAAATTGGCTAAGGCTTTTGCCCATATCGCTCAAACATCTTTTTCAATCCGAGTACTTGATACACATTATACAGAACAGCTTATTGCAGAATATTGGCAGACTTGTATCCAGGAAATAGATGGGATTTCACCACCGTTATTGAAACTATTACATGAACAACTTCCTTCTATGCAGGGAAATAAAATAATCATTAAAGTTCGCACTGAAATGGAAAGCATGTCAATTAAGAAGAAATATACAATGCTGATTTCTAAAGTGTTTGAGGAATATGGTTTCCCGCAGCTGATGTTCGATACAGAGATTTCAACGGAGGCAGCGAATAAGCAGTATGAGGAATTTATAAAAGCAAAACAAAAAGAAGATGCTGAACGCGGAATGCAGGCATTAATGGACATGCAGAAACAAGAAGAGAAGGAAGCGGTTGAAGGTGTGGAATATACTGGTCCGCTTATGATTGGCTTAACGATCCGCGATGATGTTGAATTCAAAAAGCTTGAGGAAATTGTCGATGAAGAGCGCCGAATCGCAATCGAAGGCTATGTATTTTCTGCAGAGACGAGAGAATTGCGCAGCGGCCGCACCTTGTTAACGTTTAAAATTACAGATTACACAAGTTCGATTATGGTTAAAATGTTCTCGCGTGATAAAGAAGATGCCGCTCTTTTTGAATGTGTTAAAAAGGGAATGTGGCTAAAAGTGCGCGGTAGCATTCAAAATGATACGTTTGTCCGCGATCTCGTGATGATTGGAAATGATATAAATGAATTCACAGCACCAAGCCGAAAAGATACAGCGCCTGAAGGGGAAAAACGGGTTGAACTTCATCTTCATACGCCGATGAGCCAAATGGATGCCGTTACTTCCGTCAGTACGCTTATTAGTCAGGCGAAAAAGTGGGGGCATAAAGCGATTGCGGTTACAGACCATGCCGGGGCTCAATCTTTCCCGGAAGCATTTAACGCTGGGAAAAAGAATGATATAAAAATCTTATACGGAGTGGAAGCGAATTTAGTAGATGATGGTGTCCCAATTGCCTATAATTCAGCTCATCGCAAATTGGAAGACGATACTTTCGTTGTCTTTGACGTTGAAACAACGGGATTATCTGCCGTTTATGATACCATCATTGAACTTGCAGGCGTCAAAATCCATAATGGCGAGATTATCGACCGATTTGAATCATTTGCCAATCCGCATCATCCGCTTTCTGCGACGATTATTAATTTGACTGGGATTACCGATGATCTTCTTGTCAATGCTCCAGAAGTAGAGGCAGTATTAAAAAGGTTCCATACTTGGATTGGCGATGATGTACTTGTTGCTCACAATGCTACCTTCGATATGGGGTTTTTAAATGTCGGTTTCAAGAAAATTGGGTTGCCTAAAGCGGATAACCCGGTCATTGATACATTGGAATTAGGCCGTTTCCTTTTTCCAGAAATGAAGAATCACCGCTTAAACACATTGGCGAAAAAGTTAAATGTTGAATTGACCCAGCATCACCGTGCCATCTATGATGCTGAAGCGACTGGTTACATCCTGCTGAAGATGTTAAAAGATGCTGGTGAAAAGGGGATCGAATTCCATGACCAGCTAAATGATAATATGGGTAAAGGAAATGCCTATCAGCGATCGAGGCCTCATCATTGCATACTAATGGCACAAAATGATGCAGGTTTAAAAAATCTCTTTAAGCTTGTATCCATTGCCCATCTGCAATATTTTTATCGCGTACCGAGAATTCCCCGCTCGATCCTGGAAAAATACCGTGAAGGAATTCTCATCGGTTCTGCCTGTGATAAGGGTGAGGTTTTTGAAGGGATGATGCAAAAGTCTCCAGAAGAGGTGGAGAAAATTGCTGAATTTTACGATTATCTCGAAGTACATCCAAAAGCAGTATACCAGCCTTTAATTGAGATGGAATTCATCAAGGATGAAAAATCCCTAGAGGAAATCATTGGAAATATTGTCAAGCTAGGTGAAAAGCTGGATATTCCTGTTGTGGCAACTGGAAATGTTCATTATCTGAATCCAAATGATAAGATTTACCGGAAAATCCTGATTAATTCACAGGGTGGTGCAAATCCATTAAATCGACACCAGCTTCCGGATGTTCATTTTAGATCAACGAATGAAATGCTTGATGCTTTTGCTTTCTTAGGTGAAGAAAAGGCTAAGGAGATTGTCGTTCACAATACAAATAAAATTGCGGATATGATAGACAACGTCAAAACGATTAAAGATGATTTGTATACACCAAAAATTGAAGGTGCCGAAGATGAAATGAAAAATTTAAGTTACACGATGGCACGTAAAATATACGGTGATCCGCTGCCGGAAATTGTTGAGGCGCGACTTGAAAAAGAACTGGCGAGTATTATTGGGAACGGCTTCTCAGTGATTTACTTAATTTCTCATAAACTGGTTAAGAAATCTCTTTATGATGGATATCTTGTTGGATCACGTGGTTCAGTCGGCTCTTCATTTGTCGCAACGATGACAGAAATAACGGAAGTCAACCCATTGCCGCCGCATTATGTATGTCCAGAATGTAAACACTCTGAATTTTTTAATGATGGTTCAATTGGCTCTGGCTTCGACTTGCCAAATAAAGACTGTCCACAATTATACGAAAGTATTATTTGGCGAGGATAATGTATATCGTGCCGGTACGATCGGTACAGTTGCCGATAAAACCGCATTTGGTTATGTAAAAGCCTATCAAAACGATAATAATCTGCAAATTCGCGGTGCAGAAATAGAACGGTTGGCTTCAGGATGTACAGGGGTAAAACGGACAACTGGACAGCATCCGGGGGGAATTATCGTTATTCCAGATTATATGGATGTTTATGACTTTACCCCGATACAATTTCCGGCAGATGATCGCAATTCTGAATGGCGGACGACGCATTTTGACTTCCATTCCATCGATAACAACGTCCTGAAACTTGATATTCTTGGACACGATGATCCGACCATGATTCGGATGCTGCAAGACTTAAGTGGAATTGATCCAAAGACGATTCCTGTCGATGACGCGGAAGTAATGAAAATTTTCACCGGTCCTGAAACTCTGGGAGTAACAGCGGAACAGATTAATTGCAAAACCGGAACTTTAGGAGTTCCAGAGTTTGGTACGCGATTTGTGCGGCAGATGCTTGAGGATACGAAACCAACAACATTCTCAGAGTTGCTGCAAATTTCCGGCCTTTCCCATGGTACGGACGTATGGCTCGGGAATGCTCAAGAATTAATCCAAAATAATATTTGTACATTAAAGGAAGTAATTGGCTGCCGGGATGATATTATGGTTTATTTAATCTACCAAGGTTTGGAATCTTCCTTCGCTTTCAAAATCATGGAATCAGTAAGGAAAGGAAAAGGCCTGACAGAGGAAATGGAAGCGGAAATGCGCAAAAACGATGTTCCGGAATGGTATATTGATTCATGTAAAAAGATAAAATATATGTTCCCGAAGGCCCATGCAGCGGCCTATGTTTTAATGGCTGTACGGATTGCTTATTTTAAAGTGCATCATCCGCTTTGGTACTATGCGTCATACTTTACTGTCCGTGCAGAGGATTTTGATATCGAGGCGATGACTAAAGGAGCAGCGGCTATCCGAGCGGTAATTGATGAAATTAATGGCAAGGGTCTGGATGCTTCAACGAAGGAGAAGAACCTGCTTACAGTTTTAGAGCTTGCATTAGAAATGACGGAAAGAGGTTTTTCATTTCAAAAGATTGATTTATATCGTTCAAGTGCAAATGAATTTATAATTGATGGCAATTCATTAATCCCGCCATTTAATTCAATTCCAGGTCTTGGTACAAATGCGGCAATCAATATAGTAAAGGCCCGTGAAGGCGGGGAATTTCTATCAAAAGAAGACCTGCAGCAAAGAGGTAAGGTTTCAAAAACGATTATGGAATACCTGGATAATCAAGGATGCCTTGAATCAATGCCGGATCAGAACCAATTGTCCTTGTTCTAAATGCTAAAAACCGCCTCGTATTTGGGACAAACCGCTTCCGCATTTCTGAGTTTGCATAAAGTAATGGGTTATGTTATAGTTTTAGTGGAAATACTAAGGATAACTTTGGTAATTGAGAGTGGGGAAACCCACTCTTTCGTATTGTATAAGTAATTTTTTGTGAAGTTCTCTGTTAAACCAAGATCGAATTCCTTCTGTATTCTGTGGCTATCGCCTGAAGAGTGCGGCATTGTGGATGGAAGCTTTGATTTGCTCTACCGTTTCGACGGTTACGGTCTTGCTGTTAACAATACGATTGATTCTTGTAACTCCTGTGCTCCAAGCTGTCTGCTAGATGGCGAAAGCAATATACAGGAGTTTTCTATATTCATCCATTCCTAAAATGAGTGAAATGAAAAGGAGGGAAACTGTGAGTAAAGTGACAGATATAGTAAGCCAGCTAGTGAATCCTATACTAGAGGAATTGCGGCTTGAACTGGTTGATATTGAATATGTCAAAGAAGGAAAAGACTGGTTTCTTCGCATCTTTATCGATAAAGAAACAGGTGTAGATATCGAGGAATGCGGTATCGTCAGTGAAAGGTTAAGTGAGAAACTGGATGAATTGGATCCGATTGAGCATAATTATTTTCTTGAAGTATCTTCTCCTGGTGCGGAACGCCCACTGAAAAAACATGCTGATTTTGAAAAAGCAATTGGAAAAAATGTTTATCTAAAAACATATGAGCCTATTGAAGGGGAAAAAGTTTTTGAAGGAATTTTAACAACCTTTGATGGGGAAAATGTAACATTAGAAATTAAAGTGAAAACAAGAAAGAAAACAATCCAAATACCATATGAAAAGATAGCAAAGGCAAGACTTGCAGTTACGTTCTCATAATTGCAAGTATCGTTAAAAAGGGGGATACATTCTCATGAGCAGTGAATTATTGGATGCTCTGGTATTACTTGAAAAGGAAAAAGGCATTTCGCGGGAAGTGATCATTGAAGCGATTGAAGCAGCTTTGATTTCGGCTTATCGCCGCAACTTTAATCAGGCACAAAATGTCCGCATTGATATACATTTAGGAAATGGAACGATGAGGGTTTTTGCCCGTAAAGAGGTTGTTGACCAAGTATTTGATCCGCGGCTTGAAATTTCTTTGGAAGATGCTCGCAAAATCAATCCGAATTATCAAATAAATGATATTGTGGAACTTGAAGTAACACCAAAGGATTTTGGCCGGATCGCGACACAGACAGCAAAGCAAGTTGTTACGCAAAGAGTCCGCGAAGCGGAACGGGGAATTATTTATTCCGAATTTATTGACCGTGAAGAAGATATTATGACTGGAATTGTCCAACGTACGGATCCTAAATTTATCTATGTTAGCTTAGGAAAAATTGAAGCGATTCTTCCGAGCAATGAACAAATGCCGAATGAAAGATACAAGCCACATGATCGGATCAAGGTCTTTTTAACAAAGGTTGAGAAAACAACAAAAGGACCACAAATCTATGTCTCACGTACACACCCAGGCCTACTAAAGCGGTTATTTGAAATTGAAGTACCGGAAATTTATGATGGAACTGTTGAAATCAAATCTGTGGCCCGTGAAGCAGGCGATCGCTCAAAGATTTCTGTTCACTCAGATAACTCGGAAGTGGATCCTGTTGGAGCATGTGTAGGTCCTAAAGGAACCAGAGTTCAGGCGATTGTCAATGAATTAAAAGGGGAAAAAATTGATATCGTCAAATGGTCTCAAGATCCGGTGTTGTTTGTCGCCAATGCCTTAAGTCCATCAAAAGTTCTTGATGTGATTGTCCATGAGGAAGAAAAGGCTACAACAGTGATTGTTCCGGATTTTCAATTATCTTTAGCCATTGGTAAACGTGGTCAAAATGCCCGTTTAGCAGCAAAATTAACCGGCTGGAAAATTGATATCAAATCTGAAAGTGACGCGCGTGCTGCCGGTATCTATCCGCGAGAAGAAACACTTTTAAGCTATTCTGAGGAAGATGTGGAAGAAAATGCGGAAAAGTCATTATATGAAGATGTAGATTAAATGGTTTGGAGGGATGATGGTGAAAACTCGCAGAAAAGTCCCTGTGCGTAAATGTGTTGTAACTGGTGAAATGAGGCCAAAAAAGGAACTTGTTCGCATCGTTCGCTCAAAGGAAGGGGAAGTATCCGTTGATTTAACTGGTAAAAAATCAGGGCGTGGTGCTTACCTTACTCTAGAAAAAGATACGATTCTGTTGGCAAAAAAGAAAAATGTTTTAGCGAACCAATTGCAGGTTTCGATCGACGATTCAATCTATGAGGAACTCCTGCAGTTGATCGAAAAGGAGAATTGATTATCTTAATGAAGGAAAATCAATGGTTGTCATTGCTTGGATTAGCCAATCGAGCGCGAAAAACGATTTCGGGCGAAGAGCTGGCTTTGAGAGAAATTAGAAATGGCAAGGCAAAGCTTATTTTATTATCAGCTGATGCTTCAACCAATACAGCAAAAAAGATTACAGATAAATGTAAATCATATCGTGTTCCCATTAAAATCGTAGCGAACCGAGAAATTCTTGGACATGCAATTGGGAAAGATGCACGAGTAGTTGTGGCGATATTAGATGAAGGTTTTGCAAAGAAAATGATAACGCTGCTCGATTAATATCAGCGGGGGTGAATGTATGAGTAAAATGCGTGTATATGAATATGCAAAAAAGCAAAACATTTCGAGTAAAGAAGTTATAAAAAAATTAAAAGATATGGATATTGAAGTTTCAAACCATATGACAATGATAGAAGAGGATGCGGTTGTAAAATTGGACGGAATATATAATAAAAACGAAGCGAAACAAGCAAACAGTCAGAAAGCACCGGTAAAGACAAGTGATAAGAAAGAAGCAGCTATTAAAACAAATGCTCCTTCATCAGCTAATCGTAGTGATGCAAACACTGGAGCTCGTGCAAAGGCTCCTAAGCCGGCAGCGAAAAAGCCAGGCCAAAATCAAGCGAACCAAAAAGGCGGCTTTAATAAAAACAAAGGTAAAAACGGTGGTAATCAGCAAAATAAGAATAAAAATAACCAAAGAGGTAGACAGCAACAAGTTCAGCCGCCGGTTAAGAAAAAAGAGAAAGAACTGCCTGCTAAAATTACTTTTAGTGAATCTTTAACGGTTGGTGAACTTGCTAAGAAATTGCATCGCGAGCCATCGGAGATTATTAAAAAGTTATTTTTACTCGGTGTTATGGCAACGATTAACCAAGAACTTGATAAGGATGCCATTGAGTTGATTTGTAGTGAATATGGGGTTGAGGTAGAGGAAGAAATCAAGGTCGATACGACTGATCTTGAGGTTTATTTCACGATTGATGAGGAAGAAGAGTTAGTTGAAAGACCTGCTGTCGTTACGATCATGGGTCACGTTGACCACGGTAAAACAACAACATTGGATTCTATTCGTCATACAAAGGTAACAACTGGAGAAGCCGGCGGCATTACCCAGCATATCGGTGCCTACCAAGTTGTAGAAAATGGCAAGAAAATCACATTTCTTGATACTCCTGGACATGCTGCGTTTACGACAATGCGTGCTAGAGGTGCGAAGATTACGGATATTACCATTCTTGTGGTTGCAGCAGATGATGGAGTAATGCCGCAAACAATAGAAGCGATTAACCATGCAAAAGCTGCGGAAGTACCAATTATTGTTGCCGTGAATAAAATTGATAAACCTGCAGCAAATCCTGATCGGGTGATGCAGGAATTAACGGAACACGGTTTGGTTCCAGAGGCCTGGGGCGGAGATACTATTTTTGTGCAGCTTTCAGCAAAAACTGGAGAAGGTATTGATAACTTGCTTGAAATGATTTTGCTTGTTAGTGAAGTAGAAGAATATAAAGCAAATCCAAACAGAAAAGCTGTCGGAACCGTTATTGAGGCCCAGTTAGATAAAGGCCGCGGTTCAGTGGCTACATTACTTGTGCAAAACGGTACGTTAAAAGTAGGTGATCCGATTGTTGTCGGGAACACATTCGGCCGTGTACGTGCAATGGTCAATGATTTAGGACGACGTGTAAAGGAAGCGGGACCATCAACTCCTGTTGAGGTTACAGGTTTAAGTGATGTGCCACAGGCTGGTGATCGATTTGTCGTGTTTGAAGATGAAAAAACAGCACGCCATATTGGTGAAGCAAGAGCTTCACAGGCACTTCAGGCACAGCGCAGCGTTCATACAAGAGTAAATCTTGAAAACTTGTTTGAACATATGAAACAAGGGGAAATGAAGGATCTTAATATCATTATTAAAGCGGATGTACAAGGTTCAGCTGAAGCACTTGCAGCCTCTCTGCAAAAAATTGATGTAGAGGGAGTCAATATCAAAATTATTCACTCGGCAGTAGGTGCAATCAACGAGTCTGATATTACCCTT
>CALGSR010000405.1 GCA_937902115.1 uncultured Bacillus sp.
CGACAGCTGCCCCAGTGCTGACGCCGATCAGAAATGTTTTCCAATTCAAGAACACTCCCCCTTTTAGAAAAATAATTACTTGTCTTAGTTACCATACTAACAGAAAGTGACTCAAAGCTTAAGTTTTTAGAAGAGAACGACACTTTATTCCAATCATATTGGCAACTTCCGGAAGGATAACGGCAACTGGCATATTTGAACGTCTAATAGTGGTAAGACAATATAAAAATCGATAGAATAAATGATAAGGACTTAATACATAGAAAAAGGAGTTTTTCTTATATGAACGAAAAAACATTACAACTTTTTAAAACATTGACAGAACTCCCAGCGATTTCAGGGAATGAGTATGCCGTTCGTAAATTTATGCGCGAACAACTGAGTAAGTACAGTGATGAAATCGTACAGGATAAACTGGGAAGTATTTTTGGAGTAAAAAGAGGGGATGAAAAGGGACCTGTCGTGATGGTGGCTGGCCATATGGATGAAGTTGGTTTTATGGTCACGGCTATTACCGATAACGGAATGCTCCGCTTTCAAACGATCGGTGGCTGGTGGAGCCAGGTCCTTCTTGCGCAACGTGTTGAAATTATGACGGAAAATGGACCTGTGCCGGGCGTTATTAGTTCAACACCGCCGCATCTTCTTGAAGAAGCACAGCGAAGTAAGCCAATGGAAATAAAAAATATGATGATTGATATTGGTGCCGATGATAAAGAGGATGCGAAGAAGATCGGAATTAAACCCGGACAGATGATTGTACCGGTTTGTCCATTTACGCCAATGGCAAACAAGAAGAAAATCATGGCAAAGGCATGGGATAACCGCTATGGCTGCGGGTTGGCGATTGAATTGCTTGAAGAATTGCAAGGGGCAACGTTGCCAAATACTTTGTATTCCGGTGCAACTGTTCAGGAAGAAGTGGGTTTAAGGGGAGCACAAACAGCAGCCAATCTAATTAAGCCTGATCTTTATTTTGCCCTTGATGCCAGCGCCGCCAATGATGCAGCTGGAAACAAAGAAGAGTTTGGCCAGCTTGGAAAAGGAGCATTATTAAGAATCTATGATCCAACAATGGTGACACACCGGGGAATGAGAGAATTTGTACTCGATACAGCTGAGCAGTACAATATTCCCTACCAATATTTTGTTTCCCGCGGTGGTACAGATGCCGGTAAAGTTCATATTGCCAATGAAGGGATCCCAAGCACAGTCATCGGCATTTGTTCCCGTTATATTCATACTTCAGCGAGCATTATTCATGTAGATGACTACGCAGCGGCAAAAGAATTGTTGCTTAAATTAGTGAAAGCATCCGATCAAACAACATTAAACAACATTCATGGGAATGTGTAAGCCTCAGCAAGGAAAAGGAATGGAGTAAATATCATTATGGATAGTATAAAAATGAAAAATGAGCTGCAAAAACGGCTTGCTCATGAAAAACGGAAATTTAACTATGACCGTGAAAAAGATACACTGCGCATTGAAGATACCGAAACAGGAAAAGGTATCACCATTGCTTTACCTGGCATTATTGGAAAATGGCATGAGCAGAAAGAAACGGCAATTGAAGAGGTTGTTTACTATGTAGAAGAGGGTCTTGAAGCAATGGTATCCGATCAGGAGTTATCGGGGAAAGAGAAGAATATTTATCCTGTGATTCGCTCTACCTCCTTTCCTGTTAAATCCAATGAAGACATTCCCTTTATTTATGACGAGCACACGGCGGAAACAAGAATTTATTATGCTCTTGACCTTGGGACCACCTATAGACTAATTGATGAAAAATTGCTTGAGAAGGAAGGGTGGGAACGAAACCGCATTAAGGAAATAGCGCTATTCAATGTCCGCTCTCTGTCAATTGAAACAAAAACCGATGTTGTCGCCGGCAATACCTTTTATTTTCTGAATCAAAATGATGGCTATGACGCCAGCAGAATTTTAAATGAAGCTTTTTTAAAAGAAATGAAACAAAAAATTAAAGGGACGATGGCGCTGGCTGTTCCTCATCAGGATGTTCTTATTATTGCAGACATTGAAAATAATACAGGATATGACATCATTGCTCAAATGACAATGAGTTTCTTTGCCGCAGGCCGTGTGCCCATTACAGCACTGTCCTTTTTATATGAAGATGGCGAATTAGAACCTATTTTCATTTTAGGAAAAAATAAGAAGCAGTAAAGACAAAAAGGACCTTACAAAAAGGTCCTTTTTGTCTTTAAACGAATCAAATTCGCCCGCCGAATTAGTGCCCGGACTTTTATCGAGCTTGATCGATAAAAAACCGTTAAAAATCCGAGGCATCCGACGGAGGCTTAACTTTAATTCTGCAACAATCTTTAACAATTAATTTCATTCCATCCTCCTATTTTTATGAATTACTGCTAAAATAAGAAAGATAGATGGATAGAAAGAGTGATAACTATTGAATTGGTTAAAGAGATTATTAAATTTATTTAAAAGTGATGAAGAACAGCAAGCAGATATAGAGCATCAAGATGAAAGAGAAAATTCAAATACTGTATCATCCTCTAGATTGAAAATGCAGCATGGCAGGGATGTTGAGGCCAAAATTGCTTATCAGTATCCGAAGGGGAAATTTCGCTTTCCGCTAATTCCTGATGAAGAGCCGATTAGAGAAAATAGGACCTTCCCACAGGTGGCTAAGGAATGGCACCATCATGAGACTAGAACAGACAACAAGGGGGAAGTACATAAGGTCTCTGAAAATTATGCTGCCAAGCCTAAGGTAGCAGAAACAGTACAAACAAAGAAAAAAACAGAGAAGATAATAAGAAGCAACCGCCCATTTACACCAACAAAGGTACCATCACCTGTTTACGGATTTATGAGACCGGATAAAGTGGGATCTCATGAATCGGTTGAATATGAATTATCAACTTTTGAACGAGAAAATAATCCGAAGTCTGCTCAAGTTGAAAATATCCCGGCAGTGGAAGAGGAACTCGCAGAATTTGTGCATCATTCTACTGAGCCTGCAGTATTTGTAAGGCCTATGCATGGTATTGACTCTCCTGCCGCAGCAACAGAAGCAGTAAATGAAGAACAGGAATTCTACTTGAAACAGGAGAGATTGTCCGAATCGATTGCAATTGAGAATGAATTTGTGCAGGAAGAGCTTGTGGCTGCTGAAGAGAACTATGAAGTGGAAGAAACAGCAGTGGGATTGGAAACAGTGGAAACAGTGGAAGCAGAACCGGCAGCAATTGAAGGAAATGATGAATGGTCCGAACCAGAGGTTGAAGATCCGTCAATGGAAGAAGTACCGGAAGAAATTCAAGTAAGCTTTGAGCTAGACGAAAGAGTTAGTGAAGAAGAAATTGAAAATAAGGAATCCGATGCAATCGAGGAAAATGATGTTCTGATTGAACCTGAAGTTGATATGGAAGCGAAGGTAGAATCAGCAGTAATCCAGCAAGAGCCTGAGGAGATGGAAATGGCATCAGAACAGGAGTCAGTGCAAGATATCCCGGCACCTGTTGTAGCAAAACCAGCAGCAAATCCCCAGCGAAGCTCTGCAAGTGAACAAACAGTACCACATCTTCCTTTTAATGTGATTATGTTGAAACAAGATAAGCGGAAATTAGAACAAAAAAGACAAATAGCTCCTGCTTCACAAAAAAAAGAAACAGATGAACAAAAAGTTTTGCCATTAAAGGAACCAGTAGCACGTGATGTGTATAAATTCCCGCCGCTGGATTTATTATCACCGCCACTTGTTGTAGAAGAAAGTGATGATTGGATAGAGGAACAGCGAGAGATCCTAAACAGTACGTTAATTAATTTTAATGTTGGAGCGCAGGTCGTCAATGTAACACAAGGACCATCGGTAACTAGATTTGAAGTTCAGCCTGAACCAGGGGTGAAAGTGAATAAAATTACAAACTTATCAGATGACCTTAAACTGAGCTTGGCTGCGCGTGATATCCGAATTGAGGCGCCTATTCCTGGCAAGCACACGATTGGAATTGAAGTGCCCAATCGAAAAAGCCGACCGGTTCTTTTAAGTGAAATTGTGAAAAGTGCAGAATTTACTCAGAATGAATCCCCTCTTACAGCAGCCCTTGGCTTGGATATATCGGGAAAACCGATTGTCACTGATTTGCGAAAAATGCCGCATGGATTAATTGCTGGGGCAACAGGCTCAGGAAAAAGTGTCTGTATTAATTCAATTTTAGTAAGTCTCTTGTATAAAGCAAAACCAGAGGAATTAAAATTGCTGCTAATTGATCCGAAAATGGTAGAATTGGCGCCCTATAATCAGATACCCCACCTTGTCAGCCCAGTTATTACAGATGTTAAAGCGGCCACAGCTTCGTTAAAATGGGCAGTTGATGAAATGGAACGCCGTTACGAATTGTTTGCTCATACAGGGGTCAGAGATATCCACCGCTTCAATGAAAAGGCTATGGAACATAAACAGTATGCCGATAAACTGCCATACATTGTAATCATCATTGATGAGCTTGCAGATTTAATGATGATGTCGCCAGCAGACGTTGAAGAAGCTATCTGCCGTATTGCACAAAAGGCTCGGGCATGTGGAATTCATTTAATCATTGCGACGCAGCGGCCATCAGTTGACGTTATTACTGGTTTAATAAAGGCAAATGTTCCTACAAGAATTGCCTTTTCTGTCTCCTCGCAAGTAGACTCACGAACGATCATTGATATAAGCGGGGCAGAGAAATTGCTGGGTAAGGGGGACATGCTGTTTTTAGAAAACGGTTCTTCAAAACCATTTCGTCTCCAAGGGACATTTGTCTCAGACCAAGAAATTGACGAAGTGGTTGCTTTTGCCAGAAAACAGGGAGAACCCAACTATTTATTTGAACAGGAAGAATTATTAAAAAAAGCGCAAATAAGTGATGATGAGGATGAACTTTTTTATGAAGCCTGTGAATTTGTCATTGCTCATGGGGGTGCTTCCACTTCTTCGCTGCAAAGAAGGTTCAAAATCGGATACAACCGTGCCGCACGATTAATCGATATGATGGAAGAACAGGGCTATATTTCTGAGTCCAAGGGCAGTAAGCCAAGAGATGTGCTAATTACAGAAGAAGAGCTAGAAACGCTACAGGAATCAAGCGTTATGAAT
The DNA here is from genome assembly GCA_937902115.1 of uncultured Bacillus sp. Classification (GTDB taxonomy): domain Bacteria; phylum Bacillota; class Bacilli; order Bacillales; family Cytobacillaceae; genus Bacillus_BD. The sequence continues at coordinate 5,126 of CALGSR010000405.1, forward strand.
TAATAAATGATTCCATAAGATAAGCGAGAGAGTTTGTCCTTAAGGACAGTGAGACTTTTTATAAAAATACATCGGACAGGCGCATGGTATTTCTCTAAAAGTCCATATGCCTGCTATTGAAAAGGAATAGAGCGGGATGGCTTCTTTAATCGAAACGCTCTTTTCCTGTTCATTGCTGATTTTCGAAGGAAAACAGCAAAATTTAACACCGCCAATCGAAAAAGTGCCATAGTTTTTAGTGAGCAAAGATGCTATAATGTTTTATTGATCACGGTATGGTTGAAAAATTGACAAAATTGCTTTGTTACTTTAAAGCTTAAACAAGGTAAATGAGCAATTTTAGATAAAAATCATATACTGTTATTACATACAGATAGACGATGGTTGGAGGTTCTTTATTATGACTATTTACCATTTCGTAGGTATCAAGGGGTCCGGGATGAGTGCTTTGGCACAAATTCTTCATGATATGAACTTTCAGGTTCAGGGATCCGATGTGGAAAAACGCTTTTTTACGCAAATTGCTTTAGAGCAAGCAGGAATAAAGATCCTTCCTTTTCAAAAAGAAAATATAAAACCTGGAATGACAATTATTGCTGGAAATGCTTTTCCAGATACTCATGAGGAAATTCAAGAAGCGATGGAGTTAGGGCTTCCTATTGTACGATATCACCGTTTTTTAGGCGATTTTATGAAACGTTTCTCAAGCATTGCCGTAACCGGTGCACACGGAAAAACATCTACCACCGGACTCTTAGCTCATGTGATGGGAGGTGCTCGACCGACTGCATTTCTTATCGGTGACGGGACAGGTAAAGGGGATGAGAATGCCGAATATTTTGCATTTGAGGCATGTGAATACCGGCGTCATTTTTTATCTTATTTCCCCGATTACGCGATCATGACAAATATAGATTTTGATCACCCTGATTACTTTGCTAACATTGACGATGTCTTCTCGGCATTCCAAGAAATGGCATGGCAAGTCGGAAAGGGCATTTTTGCATGTGGTGATGATGAACATCTGCAAAAAATACAGGCAAAAGTGCCGGTGCTTTTTTATGGATTTGGAGATGAAAATGATTTTCAAGCTCGGAATGTAACGGTAACAACCGAAGGTACGACATTTGATGTATTCATTCGCAATACATTCTATGATACATTTACCATCCCAAGCTTCGGTGATCACAATATCCTAAATGCATTAGCAGTCATTGCTATTTGTCAATATGAAGAAATAAGTCCGGAGATCGTACGTACACAATTCATGACATTTGAAGGGGTAAAAAGAAGGTTTTCTGAAAAGAAACTTGACTCACAAATTTTAATTGACGATTATGCGCATCACCCAACAGAAATAAAAGCGACGATCAATTCTGCACGACAGAAATATCCGGATCGTGAAATTGTTGCTGTATTTCAGCCGCACACTTTTTCGCGGACACAGGCCTTTTTAGCTGATTTTGCAGAGAGCTTAAATATGGCGGATAAAACGTATTTATGTGAAATATTTGGTTCTGCCCGTGAAATACATGGCAAACTTTCTATTAAGGATCTACAAGATAAAATACCAAATTCAGAAATTATCTTGGAAGAGGATACAACCCCGCTAAAAAACCATGAAAACAGCGTGATCATTTTTATGGGAGCAGGAGATGTACAGAAATTTCAAACAGCCTATGAAAAGACTGTTTGTGAAATGAAGTGAAAATAAAATGGAAAGGAAGTATACTTAATTGTTACTGACATTTAAGTGCTTCCTTTTTGCTGTTCTTCCGGGGAAGAATCAATCGCGGACCGGTTCATTCATTACAAGAAAACTTTAGGTGTGGTAAAATATATTTGTATCCGTTGAAAAAAATGAAAAAGGATCTATTCCTGATTTAAAGGGATCAGCTGTGTTTTGTCGAAGATAAAAGGATAAGATATTTATGTTGGAGGTGAATATTATTTGAGTTTAATTCTATATCTAAGTGTTGCAATCATTGCAGTTGCCTTTTTAATTCTTGTTATTTATTTATCAAGGACACTAAACTCCATGGGAAAAACATTAGAAAGCGTTTCAAAAACACTGGAGAATCTTGAAAAGCAGCTAGATGGTGTAACAACAGAAACAACCATGCTATTACATACTACGAATGATTTGGCAAGTGATATTCAACAAAAAGCAGAAAGTTTAAATAGTGTAGTGGACGCAGTGAAGGGTGTCGGTGAATCTGTAAGAAAATTTAATACATCTATTCAATCCATTACGAATGAAGTGGAAAAGAAAACAGATGAAAATAAAGATAAAATTGCTCAAGTTGTACAATGGAGCAATATTATGCTTGAATTAAAGGATAAATGGCAGTCAAAGAAGCAAAAAAAGCAAGAAACAGATGCTCTTGAACAAGGGTATCGAAGGCAAAGAGAGCGAGCAAGGCATTAAAAAAATATAAGGAGGAATCAAAATGGCAGGAAATGAACGCAATAGCTATGAATCTTCACAAAACAGAAGTGAGGGAAACATTAATGCGAAAGATTTTTTAATTGGTACTCTTATAGGAGGAATTGTCGGTTCCTTAACTGCCTTACTATTAGCACCAAAATCAGGTAAAGAACTTCGCGGTGATATCAATAACCAAGCACATCTGCTGAAGGAAAAGTCGGAACAGCTTCGTGATACAGCGGTTGAGAAAGGAAATGAGATCGCTTCAACGGTAAAGGATAAAACATCCTCTATTTCTAAAACGGTTTCAAAGCAATCAACTGAACTTGTCAGCAAAGTAAAAGGTCTAAAAGACAATGTCAAAGGAAAACAGCAAGATGATGAGGAGAATCCCATCGACCAAATTTTTGAGCCCGATATCGAATCAGATGTCCAACAAAAGCTTGAAGAAACGAAAAAGGCCTTTGATGAAACTGAAAGTAAAATTAATCAATAATGATAGTAGGAAAGCTTTGGGAGAAGGGGAGCAATGACATGATTATCGTTGCTTCGGAAAATAGGTAAAGCGGATAATCCAATATACAGAAAACAGTCCCGTCATGCAAACACCTGACGGGACTGTTTTTATTTTTCGGTTCTTTCGGGCCAAATGATTTTCAGGTCATCCCCCGGTTCGATTTTGCCCATAAAAGTGGTCTGTTGATTATTCTTTAATAGGGTAAAGCGACCGGAAGTCTTTTCAGGCATATTTATTTGGACATTTCTTAAAAGATCTTGAAATAGAAACGGTTCAAGTTTTTTTCGTTTAATTTGAATTTCATCTCCCTCAAAAATTAAATCATCCTCATTTAGCAGCTCATTTCCCTGGTAAAATTCAGTGATTAATTTTGTAAGAGTTATTTTTTTTTCGTTAAAGGTAACGGGGATGCTTTGTGAAAGAATTAGCTGCTTTGACTCAGCTAATTCTCTCACAGTCAGCGGCCTTTTATTCTCAATAACTAATTCATCTAGATGATTAAAACTATTTGTTAATTTAACCTCGATTCCATTACGGAAAAGCTTTCCGGAGAACAGCGGAAAAAAGGTGTCTTTTCCATCTAAATGAATTCGAAACGGTCGTAATTTCATTAACTCCTGCTGCAGACCTAACTCTGTAAGTAATTCCTCAATCGTTTCCGGTAATAAACATTCAATCTTGTCTCGATCTTGAATGATTTGCGTTTGAGTGGCGGGAAGTCCATTGCATGTGATACGCGCTTGAATCGTAAAACGCTGTCCATTAATCTTAACGGTTCTTTGTGGGAAGTCGTCAAGTAGTTCATTCAACGTTATATGCGGTTCCCGTCCGTTTTCTCCCCTCGTGACAACAAGATGATCCCTCGATTTCACTGTATCATCAAAGCTGCAGGGGGCGCCGTTTTTAGTCATGAGCGGTGCTCCTCCGAACCCACCGGAAATTGTAATGTTATTTCCATTTAAGGAAATAATCATGGCCAGACCCGGTTTGCCATACAGCTCATTCATATTAATCCCTGCGGTTAGTAAACAATCCCCAACTGTTAATTCATTTACTCCGAAAAGACGGATCGGTTGTTCATTGACATAAACCGTGTGATATTGAATCGGAGATTTCTTTGCAGCAAGGGCAATTCCAATAGGAGTTATCAGCTCGGGTCCTTTCGTTATCTGCTCCGCAAATAATAGAGAAGGAATAGCATCGACGCCTCTAATGGCCACGCGGTTTTCCGGCAGATTCAATCTCTGCGCAATATTTTGCGAAATCCTTGGTGTTAGACTGCCGCCTCCAACGAGCATAATTGCTTGAGGTGCTTTATGATTATTTAAACGGAGGATTTCATTACAAATGGATTCAGAGAGCTTATTGATCGATGGGATAAGTTTTTCTATTATTTCCTCTGTTGCTGCTTCGGTTTCAAAACCAAGGATATCGGTCATGGTCACAACATTATTATTTGTCAGTTGTCTTTTTATTTTTTCCGCAAAAGGAAAATCAAGCAGATATTCATCGCTTATGGCTTCTGTTATTTCGTCTCCGGCAATCGGTACCATTCCATAGGCTGTAACAGTGCCTGAGTTTGTGATGGCGATATCGGATGTGCCGGCCCCAATATCAACAAGCGCAATATTTAATCTTCTCATTGAAGGTGGTATCAGCACATTAATCGCTGCAATTGGCTCTAGCGTTAAGGCATCCATTTCCAATTCAGCTCTGTTAAGCGCGGAAATAAGTGATTCAATTACGACTCGGGGTAAAAAAGTAGCGATAATTTTAACGGATGCTGTGCCTCCTTGCTGATCAATTAAGCTGCCGATTTCTTCATCATCAATCATGTAGCAAAGAACTGAATATCCTACACAGTAGTAATGGTGATGGTTGCCGCCTTTTTGATTAGAAGCAACAGACGCCTGTGCCTGTTGAACCGCACTTAATTCCAAGTGATGGATATCCTGTTTCTGTATCATTGGTTTTCCGCTGATTTCTACGGTGAATTCCGCTCTTTCTGTTATCAAAGCTCTGCCGGCAGCAGCAGCACTCACTTTCTTTAAGGGGCCGTGTCTCTTTTCCATTTCCATTTTTATCCGTGAAATAATGTTAGAAACCGCCAAAACATCATGAATTTGTCCATCCAACATAGAGCGCTCATCGTGTTCAATCGTTAATAGATCGGTGACAGTATATTTTTCTTGATCCTGTTCTTCGAGAATAATTCCGACACATGAGCGGGTACCAATGTCCAAAGCAAATAGTTTATTTTGTTCATTCATTAAAGTCACCTTCTTATTCAGTTAGGTTCATCATATGCTTTATTACATAAAAGCTTAAAAGCGTTTAATGGATAAAGAGATAATGCGTGACACTGGTTATTATTTCATATATAATAACTATATTCATAAAAAATGTATCATATTTAAGAGGTCTGATAAAGAAAAGACCGACGCAATTATTTATCGGCAAAAAAGGGGCTGAAAAAATGGGAAATACTGAATTGGATCAATTAAGACAAAAGGTCGAGGAGCTTAATTTACAATTACTATCGCTTATTAATGAGAGAGCATGCGCAGTTCAAGAGATCGGCCGTGTGAAAGAATCACAAGGTGTTAATCGCTATGATCCAGTACGTGAGCGTCATATGCTTGATTTAATTAAAGAGAATAATGATGGTCCCTTTGACGATGCTACTATTTTACACCTTTTTAAACAAATTTTTAAAGCGGGCTTGGATCTGCAAAAAGAGGATCATAAAAAAGAATTGCTTGTATCACGTAAGAAAAAATCTGACGATACGGTCGTTACAATAAAAGGCGAAACAATCGGTGCAGGAAAACCTAGCTTTATATTCGGACCATGTTCCGTTGAATCCTACGAACAAGTTGCCGCTGTTGCAGAATCGGTAAAGGCAAAAGGACTTAAGTTCCTTCGCGGCGGTGCGTATAAACCTAGAACATCCCCTTATGACTTCCAAGGCCTTGGCTTAGACGGATTGAAGATTTTAAAACGAGTGACAGATGAATTCGATTTAGCGGTAATCAGCGAAATTGTCACTCCTGCAGATATTGAAACAGCACTTGATTACATCGATGTCATTCAAATCGGTGCCCGCAATATGCAAAACTTTGCCTTGTTGAAAGCAGCAGGAGCTGTTAATAAACCAGTCCTATTAAAACGTGGTCTTTCTGCAACTATTGAGGAGTTCATTAATGCTGCAGAGTACATTATGGCTCAAGGGAACGGGCAGATTATTTTGTGTGAACGCGGAATTCGCACGTATGAAAAAGCAACGAGAAATACATTGGATATCTCTGCTGTTCCAATTCTTAAACAAGAAACTCATTTACCGGTATTGGTTGATGTTACCCATTCTACAGGAAGAAAGGATATTCTTCTTCCATGTGCAAAAGCTGCGCTTGCTGTTGGTGCTGACGGTGTTATGGCTGAGGTCCATCCAGACCCGGCTGTTGCTTTATCCGACTCTGCGCAACAAATGGATTTAGATCAGTTCGATGATTTCTACAGTCAATTAGCGGCTTCTCATTACGTTAAAGCTTAATGGGAGAAAAACCCTTTCACATGAGTGTGAAGGGGTTTTTCATGTATTTGTCAAAAATCCCACTTGTGGGATCATTCTATCGTTTTTTTTTTTGAAAAATAATTAAAGGAATAGTTGACATTGCAGTCTATAATTGTCTATCGTAGGATTAAGTACATTTATCATTAAGCAGTGTTGATAGCTTGAAAATAAATTGTCGATTGAGGGTTATTTTGAAAAGAATAGAAATTAAACATATTCGATAGATGGGAATCTATTTATAAATGCTTGTACATACTGTTCTTTTCAAAAATGTTGAAAAGGAGTGTTAATATGAACATCACAATATATGATGTCGCTAGAGAAGCAAATGTATCCATGGCAACTGTATCGCGGGTAGTAAATGGAAACCCGAATGT
>CALGSR010000406.1 GCA_937902115.1 uncultured Bacillus sp.
ATGACAAGCTTCCGTTTGTTATGTTTGTCCATGGTTTTACGAGTGCGAAGGAGCATAATCTTCATTATGCCTATTTGCTTGCAGAAAGAGGCTTTCGTGTCGTACTTCCTGAGGCTGCTTATCATGGTGAAAGACATCCAGACGGATTAAGAACAGAAGAGATAGCGATGAAATTTTGGAATATCGTCCTTCAGACGATTGATGAGCTTGATATTTTACGCCAATATTTTGAAAGTGAAAATGTAATCGATGCCGGACGAATCGGGCTTGTCGGCACTTCGATGGGCGGCATGGTTACGCTCGGTTCCCTTACCAGATATCAATGGATAAAAGCTGCTGTAAGTTTAATGGGTATGCCGCAATATGAAAAATATGCTCTTTGGCAGTTGGAAATGCTAAAAAAACAAGGGGTTTACTTGCCACTGCAAAAGGGGGAAGTAGATGCGCTGCTGGAAAAAATCAAGGTTGTTGATTTAAGTAAGCAGCCTGAGGCTCTCGATAATCGTCCCTTATTATTTTGGCATGGCAAGCAAGATCCAATTGTCCCCTTTTCCTATACATATGATTTTTATGAGAAAATTAAACCTCTTTACAAGGGTACACCGGAGAAATTACATTTTATTATTGATGAAAGATCTGGCCATAAAGTTAGCAGGGAAGGTCTCCTGAAAACAGTCGATTGGTTCGATAGATTCCTTGTATAAGCATCACGATTGACTGACGCAAGAAAGAGATTTTTTGGCGGCAAACCGTAAAAAATTGCCGGTTACTAAATTAAATGAGAACGCCCACCTGTGAGTTACCTCACTTTGTTCGTGATTTTCTTCCGTTATAATTTGAAGTGGTATAGTATCGAGAATTGTTACCGTGAATGAACGGAGGGAATATATATGTTTAATCGTGATTTTAATAAGGATCCTTTTATTGTGATATGGGAATTAACAAGAGCGTGCCAGCTGCATTGCCTGCATTGCCGTGCAGAGGCACAGCTGACGAGAGATCCAAGGGAGCTAACCTTTGCAGAAGGAAAAAGATTAGTTGACCAAATATATGAAATGAATAATCCGCTGCTTGTCTTTACCGGCGGTGATCCATTAATGAGGGAAGATGTTTTTGAAATTGCCTCATACGCTGTGCAAAAAGGTGTCCGCGTCTCGATGACACCTAGTGCAACACCAAATGTAACGAAGGAAGCAATTGAAAAAGCAAAAGAAGTAGGACTTTCGCGTTGGGCATTCAGTCTTGATGGTCATAACGCAAAAATTCATGATCATTTCCGTGGCACAGAAGGTTCATTTGACTTAACGATGGAGCGGATCAAGTATTTACATGAACTTGAAATACCGATTCAAATCAATACGACGATTTCCCGTTATAATCTGGAGTATTTAGATGAAATGGCTGCGTTAGTTGAGGAACTAGGCTGTGTGCTTTGGAGTGTCTTTTTCCTCGTCCCAATAGGAAGAGGTCAGGAGAAGGATATGATTTCTCCGGTAGAACACGAAAGAGTGTTTACATGGTTATATCAATTAAGCAAAAGAGTCTCATTTGATATTAAAACAACGGCAGCTCAGCATTATCGCCGTGTTGTTATTCAACAGAAAAAGAAAGAAATGAAGCAGCAAAAAGAGGAGATCCAATATCTGGATGCTTTGACCGAGAAAGGAATGACCGGGTCAATTGACGGACTTGGCAGGGCACCAAAGGGTGTAAATGATGGAAATGGATTTATTTTTATCTCCCACATTGGGGATGTATATCCAAGCGGCCTTCTGCCGCTAAAGGTTGGAAATGTACGGGAAAAGCCACTTCCTGAGATTTATCGCGAATCCCCTATTTTACAGGATTTACGAAACCCTGATAAATATAAGGGGAAATGCGGAGTATGTGAATTTAGAAATGTATGCGGCGGTTCAAGATCTCGAACCTATGCGATGACTGGAGATTATATGGAAAGCGAACCGTTCTGTGTCTATATCCCGAAGGCTTTAAGAGCAAAAAATATCCAATAATAACTCTTAGTTAAATGCGGTTGCGTTTTTGCTTAGATAAAGGAACGCAGCCGTTTTATATTAATGGTTATAAATACCGTTAGGATTTAAATAAATGTGAAAACGTTTTGTAATATCTGTGATAAAAGTAACATGAATAAATCGATAACGTTGATAATATAAGGTAAGACACTCTTTTCAAAGGAGGCTGATAAACAATGAAAACACAAAAGGTTACCGATACATTAAATCGTCCATTGCGCGATCTGCGTATTTCAATTATTGACCGCTGCAACTTCCGCTGTCAGTATTGTATGCCAGCTGATCTTTTTGGTCCCGATTTTGCTTTTTTACCTAAAAGTGAGTTATTATCTTTCGAAGAAATAGAGAGAATTGCCTCGATTTTTGTTGGACTTGGAGTAGAAAAGATTCGTCTTACTGGTGGGGAGCCTCTATTACGTAATGATGTTCCGATATTGGTCGAAAAGCTTGCTTCTATAAATGGTTTAAAGGATATCGGATTGACAACAAACGGAGTTTATCTTCCTAAATATGCCAAAGAGTTGAAGGTTGCGGGCTTAAAACGGGTGAATATCAGTCTTGATACACTAAATGATGAATTGTTTGTACTTGAAGCACAAGTTAGACCTAGAAGTGGATTGGTGAAATCAATGGCCGGAAGGTAGGAACGAAACCTGTTCTTAAGGGAATCATGGCTGCAAAGGAAGCGGGTTTAGAGATTAAAATTAATATGGTTGTAAAAAAGGGTCTGAATGATCAAGAAATTATTCCCATGGCTCAATTTTGTAAGGATCACGGGCTCCATCTCCGCTTTATAGAATTTATGGATGTTGGCAGTACAAATGGCTGGAGAATGGATGATGTTATTACGAAAAAGGAAATCTATCACATTCTGAAAGAACATTTTGCAATGGAACCTGCCAATCCAAATTATTATGGAGAAGTAGCAAAACGCTATATTTATACAGATAACGGTGTAGAAGTAGGTTTCATAACATCAGTATCTGAAGCCTTTTGTTCTACTTGTACAAGATCCCGTCTTTCTGCTAACGGTCAAATCTATACCTGCTTATTCAACGGCGAAGGTCACGATATCCGTGATTTTATGCGGAATGGTGCAAGTGATGATGAAATTCGACAACGGATTATTAAAATTTGGAATGGTAGAAACGATCGCTATTCAGAGGAAAGAACAGCCGAAACCGCCTTGCAAAGGAAGAAAATCGAGATGTCATATATCGGTGGATAATGAAAAAATCCCTGAAAGGGGTTTTTTTATTTGACGTAAAAAGACGCTGACTGATAAGGGATTATTCCTTATCAGTCAGCGTCGATTGTATTTTAGTAATATCTTGGGAATAGAATATTATTTTCCAAATGTACATGCATAAATGTATCTGATTCTAACTCTTCCAAACGCTTAAATACAAGCGTATAAGTACCGCAGGCATCATGCGGCAGTTCATAATCTGCGGTAATCGTTCTAAGTTCTTTAAGAATATCACCAGCATGATCATGTTCTTTTTCCAGTTCTTTAATCGCTTCAATAATTTCGGTGCGGTTTTCAATGTCAGGTTGTTTATCAAGTGTTAGGATAAGTGGAAAGCTCTCTGCTTCTTCTTTTAATGTGTGTTCAGTCAGCTCTTTCTTTAACTCAAAGAAAAGTTCATTTACCTTTAAGAGTTCAGGGTGCCTTTCGCCATGTACTCTGGAAACCTTTGTTACATAAGGACTTAAGGCGCTAAGCTCTTCTCGTAGTGGGAGGTGATAACGCTTGATAATATGGTCAATGATTTCTTCTGAAGTGCTGTCAAGCCAAACTTCCATATTATCGCTTTGATCGGATTTCTCATATACTTCAGCTAAATCCTGCATTAATCCATTAAGGTTAGCTGAACTTTGAGAAGCTGCCGCATTTAATGGGATGTTTCCTCCGCAGCAAAAATCAATACGATATTTTTTAAACACGTCACTCGTTTTTGGAATTTGATTCACAATATCACGTACGGTTGTAGTATCAGAAAATGGAAAAGTCATTGGAATCCTCCTTAAATAGTGATTATCAATCTCATGTTTTTAGGATACCCAAATTACATAATGAATGTGGTGACATAAATCACAAATCTACAAAAGAAGGGATTTGAAGAAAATGGATAAACCGTTCATATTTCAGATTACGGGCTATCAGAACAGCGGAAAGACTACTTATATAAATAAACTTCTAACGCAATTAGCGATGCAAAACCTGAAGGTTGTTACGCTCAAACACCATGGTCATGGGGGGAAACCTAATATTGTAGCAGAGGCAGATTCAGCACTTCACGTTGCTTCGGGTGCTGCAGCGTCTCTAGTCGAAGGGGGAGGCAGACTACTGCTACAGACAGAAGATATTGCCTGGACACTGGAGGAAAAGATTCACCTGCTCACAGGATTGAATCCTGATGTGATCTTAATTGAAGGGCATAAGTTTGAAGAATATCCAAAACTCGTATTATTGCGAACAAATACTGATTTTCATTTACTGAATAAATTAAAAAATATCGTTGCCGTTAGTTATCAAAATCAAAAACCAGTTGAAACTTTTGCCTCAATTCCAATATTTCATCATAATGATTCATCGTCCATTAATTGGGTGAGCGATTATATCATAAGTCAAGTGATGAAAGTGTGATTTCGAACAAATGTGCAGTAAAAGTCGAAAAAAAGTTAAAAAAAATTAACAATATTGTCGAAAATACAACTTAAGTCACTGTTATTTATTATGTTCTATAGTACGATATGTATAGGGGAATGTTTTGAATTGATAGGGACTGAGGTGGAGAATAATGGGGATTATTCAAGCGTTGTTATGGATGATTTATCCTTATATGGTTGCGGTTATTTTTACAATGGGGATTGTATGGAATTGTGATACGACAGAATTATATCGAGGTAATAATAAAGCAACCCGCAAAAGTAAAGCATTCAGACATGCAGTAAAAGGGTTCATATTCTTAAGTACAGCAACGGGAATAACAATCCTTTTATTTAATGGATTTGATAAAGAATCGATTCAATTGTTTCAGTGGCTTATTAGTCTTATACAATTGCGTCCTGATATGGAATTGATCATGAACCTATCTATTCTCGCACGTATGCATATTGTATTAGTATTAACAAGTTTATTGCTATTATCCTTTACGAAATATATTAATTATTTGCTACACCCGTTATTGTACTATCGAAAACAAAATTTAAAAATTGGCCAAGAGTAAACCGCTTCATATGGGCGGTTTTTTCTATGCGTTATTCCAACATCTGAATGATAAGATGTGATTCGTTTCACATATATTTGGAACGTCTTTTGTTATAGTAAAGGGAAAAGATAATCGTTCCATTATTATATTTGAGATGATTGTGTATGTCAGGAGTGAAGGATCATGAAACTATTTTTACCAAAACAGCATGGTGCTTGGGCAATGTTGATTATTCCTTATTGGTTAGGTGTTGCTGCTTCTGAATTTATGTGGCAGCATGTTCCGTTTTTTATTGGCTGGACACTCATGTATTTGGGTACCTATCCATTTTTGCTGATTTTTAAAGGGAAGAAAACCTCTTTTTATAGAAAGTGGACGTTCATTTATATGATACCGGGTCTTTTGTTATTGTTAATTCCGCTCTTTACAAGGCCAAGTATCATTTGGTTTGGATTATTAATGCTGCCATTCTTTTCATTAAATATCTATTTTTCTCGGACAAATAATGATCGTGCACTTTTGAATGACTTCTTGGCTATTTTTATTTTTTCTATTACAGGTTTGGCAGCAAGCTTTTTAGCGAAGGGAAGTATAGAGGGAATAGATATTAAAGTGTTTATTCTAAATGTATTATTTTTTGTTGGCTGTACTTTTTATGTGAAAACAATGATTAGAGAGAAGAAAAGTATCGTATATAAATGGCTTTCCTTTTCCTATCATCTACTGATTCCGGTGGTTCTACTGGTCAGCCGAGAATGGATCGCTGCTGCAGCATTGCTGCCAAGTCTTTTTAGATCCTTGTATTTCTATGGGAAATCGTACAGCATTAAAAAAATTGGGATACTGGAAATTGCTAATGCGGCTCTATTCTTTCTGCTAATGCTGGTGGATATATTCAATTCAGTATAAGCGTTTGATAATCAAAATAAAACGGTTCGGTACAAAGACCAAACCGTTTTATTTGATTGTCTAACTTCGCCTCTGTGCAGGATGCTTCCGCTTTTTTAATTGATATTACATATATCGATTGGACAGTTTTCGCAGTTGATTTCCGTTTTTAAATATTCCATATCGTGAATGGAGATGAATCCTTTTTCAACAGTAATGATATTTTGTTTGCGTAAGTCACTTAACAATCGATTCACAACTTCTCGGGAAGTACCGCAAAAGTTTGCCAGTTCTTGATTAGTCAGTGAGATGTTAATCTGTACTCCCTCATCGTTTCCCACTCCATAGCTGTTTGCCAGACGAATGAGTGTTGAATATAATGCTCCTTTTTTTCCATTTAGGACTAGATCGCGAACTTTCGTTTGTGATTTTCTATGTTGTGTATTCAGCCATTTCATAAATTCCAGTGCTAATTCACTGTCTTCTTCAAGCTTTCGTTCCAGGTCTTCTTTATAAATAACGGCTACCTTTCCGCTCTCCAAAATTTTTCCATTAAGCATATATTTTGCTGTTGGCTGGAATAAGGATAGTTCCCCTACAAGATCTCCGGTAGAACATAATCGTATCGTGAGCTCTCGTCCATCTTCTACCATTTTACTCACTTGAATAATCCCGCTTTGTATAATATAAAGTTCACAAGCTTCTAGTCCTTCTTGAAACAAGAAAGATCCTTTTTCAATTTCGCGAATATGATGAACAGAGTGCAGAATTTGTGATAGACCAGTTGAAACGTTTGATAAAGTAATCATGGCATGCTCACCTCTTTTACTTATTAAAAAGTTGTTTTTTATTATTTAGGAAAAATAAAAAGGTAATACATGATATTATATACTAGAATGAAAAGAAAGTTTAAATACATGATAATACTATCACTATATTGTTATATCTGTAAAGTTTTAAGCAAGGAAAATCGCTGATTGTTAAAGCTGAAAGGTGCCGTGTGATGCGAGGTCACGGAATGCATATTGCATTTGTATAAATTTCCTTAAAATTACAAATGTGTTTGAATTTCTTCTTTAGTTGCAAGTATCTCCTTTTTTAAAGTGAAAAAAGGTTGATTTTATAATGCTAAATTTTTATAATGGTAGAAGCATAAGTTATATTTATTAAAAATAATGAGTAAATATTCAATGTAAAATTTTTGGAGGTGGAAGGAGAATGAAAGTTGCAGTTATAGGTACAACAGGTTACGGTGGTGTTGAACTGCTTAGGATCTTACAAAGACACCCTGTATTTCATATTCAGTCCATCCACTCGTCAAGAGGCGAAGCACCGATTTGGGAAGAATATCCCCATTTATATCAATTAAATAATCAAACATTGGAGACCATTAATCCGGAGAAAATTTCTGCAGAATCAGATCTTGTTTTTCTTGCTACTCCATCCGGTGTTTCAGGTCAACTTGCTGCCCAATTTGCCGAGATGGATATCAAGATGATTGATTTATCAGGTGATTTACGTTTGAAGAATCAGGATGATTATGTGAAATGGTACAAACGTGATGCGGCACCAAACCATGTGATTGATAAAGCGGTGTACGGATTAAGCGAATGGAACCGCGAGCAGATTGCCGGCGCGGATTGGATCTCTAATCCCGGCTGTTATTCTACCGCTTCCCTCCTGGGATTAGCACCTGTTGTTAGAGAAAATCTGATCGATACAAAATCAATTATTATAGATGCAAAGTCCGGTACTTCCGGCGCAGGCAGAAAACCATCAAGAATGAATATGATGGCTGAAATGAGCGAAAATTTTAAGATTTATAAGGTAAATGAACATCAGCATATACCTGAAATCGAGCAGCAACTATTGGATTGGAATGAAGAAATTCAACCGATTACTTTTTCTACGCACTTGCTGCCTGTCTCAAGAGGGATAATGGCGACGATTTACGTTCAACTTCAAAAAGAATTGAGCATTACACAGTTGAATGGACTTTATCAGGAACAATATAAAAATGATCCGTTTGTCCGTGTATACCCTGAAGGGAATTTCCCATCAATTAAAAATGTCTGGGGTTCAAACTACTGTGATATTGGTTTACATTTAGATGAACGGACTGGAAGATTGACGATTGTTTCTGTCATCGACAATTTAATGAAAGGAGCTGCCGGTCAGGCGGTTCAAAATGCAAATATAATGAACGGATTGGATGAAAAAACCGGAATTGATTTCATCCCGCTCTATCCATAAAATAAGTGAGTGCGCGGTTAACAGGGAGAAACCGGCACTTGATTTGGAAAATAAAGGAGGAACCATCAGTGCATGCACTATCAAATACAAAGGAAGTAAAGGAAATGACGGATGGCACTGTTTTATCGCCGAAGGGTTTCAAGGCTGCTGCAATTGAGGCCGGAATAAAAGGGAATAAAAAAGATATCGGTCTGATTATGAGTGAGGTGCCGGCTGTTAGTGCAGCGGTCTACACAACAAATCAATTTCAAGCGGCACCATTAAAGGTTACACAGGAAAGTATTGCGAAAGAAGGCCGTATTCAGGCAATCATTGTGAATAGCGGCTGTGCAAATGCATGCACTGGTGAACAGGGGTTAAAAGACGCCTATAGTACAAGAAAGATGGTTGCGGATAAATTCTCCCTGCCGGAACATCTTGTTGCAGTTGCCTCCACAGGTGTGATTGGTGTGAATCTGCCAATGGAAAAGATGACTGCTGGAATTAAACAATTAAATCCTGAAAGCACTGCTGAAGCCGCAGGAGATTTTCAGAGCGCTATATTAACAACTGATACTGTTATGAAAAAGTGCTGTTATTCGGCCGTCATTAATGGTAAGACAGTAACAATGGGCGGAACATGTAAAGGTTCCGGGATGATTCATCCAAATATGGCGACGATGCTGGGGTTTATCACAACAGATGCCAATGTGGAACAGGAAGCCTTGCAGCAGGCTTTAAGAATTGTAACAGAAAAATCATTTAATCAAATCACGGTAGATGGCGATACATCCACAAATGATACTGTATTAGTTATGGCAAATGGAATGGCAGAAAATGAAACATTGAACGCTGAACATCCGGAATGGGGCGTATTTGTTGAACTGCTGGCAAAAACGAGTGAGAGTCTGGCAAAACAAATTGCTAAGGACGGAGAGGG
Organism: uncultured Bacillus sp.; assembly: GCA_937902115.1. Classification (GTDB taxonomy): domain Bacteria; phylum Bacillota; class Bacilli; order Bacillales; family Cytobacillaceae; genus Bacillus_BD. The sequence goes on from CALGSR010000406.1 coordinate 9,309, forward strand.
TGCAACGAAGCTTATTGAAGTAGAGGTTCGTGGTGCTAAGGATTCCCTTGATGCGAGAATGATGGCAAAACAAATCGTTGGTTCAAGCTTAGTGAAAACTGCGGTCTATGGGGCAGATGCAAACTGGGGTAGAATCATCAGTTCAATTGGTCAGACAAAGGGTGCCATTAATCCTGAAACTGTTGATATTGCCATTGGCCCAATTGAAATGCTTAAAAACAGTGAGCCGGTTGCTTTTTCAGAAGAAGCGGCACTGGAGTACCTGAAAGGTGATTTTGTGCAAATCATTGTTGATTTACACAATGGGGATGTATCAGGAAAAGCATGGGGCTGTGATTTATCTTATGACTACGTAAAAATCAATGCATGCTATCGAACATAATAAGAGAGTTGAGAAAAATGAAGAAAATCTTAATTAAATGTGGAGGCAGTGTCCTTGATGAACTGACTCCTGACTTTTTTAATTCACTAAAGGCCATGAAGGCGAACGGATATCAATTAATTTTTGTCCACGGAGGCGGTCCTGATATCAATAAAATGCTTTCCATGTATCAGGTTGAACCGGAATTCCACAACGGATTGCGAAAAACAACGAAGGAAACGCTTGAAATCGTTGAGTTAGTCCTCTCCGGGCAAACCAACCGAAAGCTCGTTGGAAAATTAACGGAAAATGGCCTTCAGGCTGTTGGCTTAAATGGCAGTGATGGCGGTTGTTTACAAGGAACGTTAATCGATGAAGCAGCTTTAGGATTTGTTGGTGAAATTACTGCAGTGAATGATAAATTAATCTCTCTTCTAATGGAAGAAGGATATATCCCTGTTGTGACACCTGTAGCTGTTAACGAGGAAGGACAGAAGCTGAATATCAATGCTGATTATGCTGCCGCTGCTGTTGCAGGCGCTATTGAGGCGGAGCAATGTATCTTTGTAACGGATGTTCCGGGTATTATGGTAAATGGTGCAGTTGTTCCACAAATGGCAAAAGCAGAGGTTGAAGCTTATATTGAGGACGGTACAATTTACGGCGGTATGATCCCGAAAGTTACGTCAGCGATGTCTGCACTTGATAAAGGTCTTGCAAGCGTCATGATTGTTTCAGGGAAAACATCCTTTTTTAATGGAACGGAATGGAAGGGTACGAATATTATTAGAAAAGGAATGAAAAACGATGAGTAATCTGTTCCCGACATACGCAAGATGGGAAGTGGAGCCTGACTGGGCTGAAGGCAGTTATTTATATGGGAAAGATGGGAAGAAGTATTTAGATTTCACCTCCGGTATTGGGGTGTGCAATCTTGGACATCGCCCTGCCGCTGTTGAAGAGGCAGTTCAAGCGCAATTGAAAAAGTTTTGGCATGTTTCCAATCTATTTCCCGTTGGGATACAAGAGGTTGCAGCCGAAAAGTTAGCAAATGCGGCAGGTATGGACCTAGTATTCTTTGCTAACAGCGGTGCTGAGGCAAATGAAGCAGCGATCAAGCTTGCGAGAAAGGCTACAGGACGGAAAAAGATTATTACCTTTCTTCAATCTTTTCATGGACGTACGTATGCCACGATGTCTGCAACAGGACAGGATAAAATAAAAACAGGTTTTGGTCCGATGCTCGAAACCTTTACTTATGTTCCTTATAACGACTTGAAAAGCTTAGAGGCAGAAATGAATGAAGAGACAGCGGCTATTATGCTTGAGGTCATTCAAGGTGAGGGCGGTCTGCATCCTGCAGATTCTGAGTTTTTAAAAGGTGCTGAAAATTTATGTAAAAAACACGGTGCTCTTTTCATTATAGATGAGGTTCAAACAGGGAATGGACGTACAGGTACACCATTTGCATTCCAGCATTATGGATTAAATCCGGACATTGTTTCTACTGCAAAAGGTCTGGGCAGTGGTTTTCCAATTGGAGCGATTTTAGGAAAAGAAAGCTTAAAGGACTTTTTTGGACCGGGATCACACGGAACAACCTTTGGTGGGAATCCAATATCGGTTTCAGCTGCAATTGCAACGATGGACATTATTTTTAATGAGGAATTTTTATTAGGGGTTAATAAGAAAGCTGAGTTCCTAATGAACAGCCTGAAAGAAACTTTACAATCGATTTCACTCGTAAAGGAAATTAGAGGAATCGGAATGATGATTGGCATTGAAACCAATCAAAGTGCTGCACCTATCCTTGCTGATTTAAGATCCAGAGGATTGATTGCTCTTTCAGCAGGAGAACAAGTGATAAGACTGCTTCCTCCTTTAACGGTAACAGAAGAAGAGATGGGGCAGGCTGTTGCAATCATTGCTAGTATCTTAAAGGAAAAAGTGTGAACAGCCTAATTTATTAGGCTGTATAATTTATCGATTGACTGCATAATTATTAGTTTAGTACAATAAATATACAATATATCATACATTGGGGTGTAGGAGATGAAAGGAAACTTACTGTTGAATAATGGGGATTGTTTTCAGGGCAAATGGTTAACGGATGTACCTGACGGGGAGGTTAAGGGAGAAGTTGTATTCTTTACTGGAATGACAGGTTATCAAGAAGTATTAACAGACCCTTTCTATAAAGATAAGATTGTTGTATTCACCTATCCATTAATAGGGAATTATGGGATAAATAAAGTCAATTTGGAAAATGAAAAACCGAACGTTGCTGGTGTAATTGTGTATGAAGCAAAACAAACAGCATACCATTATGAGGCGGAATATACATTAGTTGATTATTTACAAAAATGGGCCATTCCAATGCTAGGGCATATTGATACCCGTGCTGTAGTGAAAAAAATTCGCAATAACGGTTTGATGACTGCTTGTATGACAAGTCAGGAAACAGAGCAAGCAGAGCCAATCAAACTGCTACAAGATATAAAAAAGGTAACCCAAGCTACAGCCTAAAGGGGATAGACTGTTTCTTCGATGAATTTATTGAAACTCTAAAAGATAACTACGGGAGAGTATTTGCATATGCCTAAAGATACAACGATTCATTCAATTCTAGTCATTGGCTCCGGTCCGATTGTTATAGGTCAGGCAGCAGAATTTGATTATGCAGGCACTCAAGCCTGCATGGCGTTAAAAGAAGATGGCTATGAAGTCATTTTAGTCAATAACAATCCGGCCACGATCATGACGGATCACAGCTTTGCCGATCGAATTTATTTTGAACCACTGACAGTAGATGTATTGGAGAAGATTATCGCAAAGGAAAAACCAGACGGTCTTCTCGCGACACTTGGAGGACAGACTGGTTTAAATTTAGCATTTGAATTAAGCGAAAAGGGAATCTTAAACAAATACGGTGTAAAGTTGCTTGGAAGCTCGATTGAATCGATTAAAAAAGGGGAAGATCGGGAAGCTTTCCGCCAATTAATGTATGAGTTAAATGAACCCGTTCCTGAAAGTACAATCGTTCACACATGGGAGGAAGCTGAAAGTTTCGCGAGAAGTATAGGCTTTCCGATCATTGTGCGTCCTGCCTATACGTTAGGCGGCACCGGCGGCGGTATTACTAGTACAATGGAAGAGCTGCGAAAATTGGTAACCGGTGGACTAAAGGAAAGTGCCATTGGTCAATGTTTAATTGAAAAAAGTATTGCCGGATATAAAGAGATTGAATATGAAGTGATGCGAGATGCGAACAACAATTGCATGATCATTTGCAATATGGAGAATATTGATCCAGTCGGGATTCATACGGGTGATTCAATCGTTGTTGCGCCATCATTAACATTGACAAATGAAGAGTATGAGATGCTCCGTTCAGCCTCTATAAAAATCATTTCTGCACTTGAAATTATTGGCGGCTGTAATATCCAATTTGCTCTTGATCCGAAAAGTAAAAATTATTATTTAATTGAGGTTAATCCGCGTGTCAGCCGTTCATCTGCTCTTGCATCGAAAGCAACCGGTTATCCAATTGCCCGGATGGCAGCAAAATTATCAACTGGTTATTTATTGGATGAAATCAAGAATCCTTTTACTGGTGAGGCTTTTATAAATAATGAGCCTGTCATCGATTATGTAGTGACTAAAATTCCAAAATGGCCATTTGATAAATTCCCTTCTCTTGAACGAAAGCTTGGTACACAGATGAAGGCAACGGGTGAAGTGATGGGAATCGATCGTAATTTGGAACGTTCATTATTAAAATCGATTCATTCATTGGAAATAAAGGCAAACGACTTGAAACTGCCGGTGCTGGAAGAAAAGAGCCTGGAGGAATTACAGACGCAGATGCTTGAGCAGACAGATGAGCGTTTCTTTATTTTATTTGAACTGCTGCGCAGAGGTGTAACGATTGAAGTACTCCATGAGCAAACAGGAATTGATTTATTTTTCCTTCATTGCTTTAAAGGAATGGTTGAGCAGGAACAAGAGATTACAAACGCTAATCTAAATACCGTGACAAAAGAGCAACTGCAGGAATGGAAGGAAAAAGGCTTTAGCGACCGTTTTCTTGCAAGTGCCTGGGGTGTGGCTGAAAGAGACATCCGTAAAAAGCGCAAGGAATTTTCGATTCTTCCTGTATACAAATTGGTTGATACTTGTGCAGCACGAGTTGAAGCTAATTCAAATTACTTTTATTCAAGCTATTTCGGTGAAAATGAGCAAATGGCAACAAGCGTAAAACGAAAAGTTGCTATTATCGGCAGTGGTCCGATTCGAATCGGTCAGGGCATTGAATTTGATTATTGCTCTGTCCATGGTGTGTTTGCTGCGAAGCAAGAGGACGTTGAAACGATATTAATTAATAATAATCCTGAGACAGTTAGTACAGATTTTGTAACGGCTGACCGCTTGTATTTTGAACCGTTAATTCTTGAAACGATCTTAAACGTGATTGAAACAGAAGGGATTACAGAGGTCATTGTTCAGTTGGGTGGGCAGACGGCTCTTAATCTAGCAAAAGAATTAGAGAAAAATGGTGTCACTCTTCTAGGGCCGGATTCAAATACGATTGATAAATTAGAAGATCGTGATTTATTTTACCAGATGTTGGATAGCCTAAAGATTCCTCATATTCAAGGGGATATTGCCTATAACGAGAAACAAATTCGTACATTAGCTGCGAAGATTGGTTTCCCAGTACTGATTAGACCTTCTTATGTGATTGGTGGAAAGGGAATGGAAAGGATTAACAATGAGGAGGAGTTAACCTCTTATTTGCAAAATGACGATATCCCTTATCCAATACTTGTTGATCAGTTTATGCAAGCTTCTGAGGCCGAGTTGGATCTAGTTGCAGACGGCGAGAATATTTGTGTTCCTGCTCTGATGGAGCATGTTGAAAAAACAGGAGTTCACTCAGGTGACAGTCTTTCGATTTTACCTGCGGCAAACCTCACAAAAAATGCTAAAATAAAGATGAAACAGTTCGCCGAAAAAATCGTCAAAAAAGTGGAATATAAAGGACTCATGAATATTCAATATATCGTTGATGGTGATGATGTCTATCTGCTTGAAGTGAATCCGCGTGCCAGTCGTACAGTACCGATTGTGAGTAAAGTAACAGGTATTCCGCTTGTACAGCTAGCGACAAAAATATTGCTTGGGAAATATTTGTCGAAGGAAGAAATCGAAGCTGGTACAGATATCCCTTATGTATGTGTGAAGTATCCTGTGTTTTCAAACTATGCATTAAAGGGTCTTGACTCTAAGCTAAGTCCTGAAATGCGTTCGACAGGTGAAGGGATTTCCATTGCGGCAACATATGAAGAAGCTCTGCGTAAAGCATTTCATGTTTCTCTTAAGCAAAAAACCGGGCACTCTATTCTAGTAAGTACATTAGCGGAATTGGAGCAAGCAGAGGAAGATGCAGCGCAAGCCGGTGTGAAGCTGATATTGGCTGATGATGCTGAAAAGAGTTTGGCAGATCCTGATACGATCGCTTATTATAATCCAAATGGACGGACTGAGGATAAATATTTCCGCTCTTTGGCGACGAGAAATCGTGTGATTACATTTTCGGAAAAAGAAAGCTTGATCGCTTTTCTAAAGGCGCTAACGATCAAAGACTTTACGGTACATTCTATTGAGGAATGGCATAATTTGCTAAAAAGGGACGTGGATGCAGTATGAACACTATTACTGAGAAAGAACTTAATTTGACAAAGCTTGATTTAAAAGGAAAAGATTTTTTAACTTTGGCCGATTTTTCTGAAGAAGAAATTTTAGGCTTATTAGATAATGCAAAAAAAATTAAAGAGGCGCTACAAAATGGGATGGCCTACCAGCCATTAAAAGGAAAAAATCTAGGCATGATTTTTGAAAAGTCTTCCACAAGAACCCGAGTTTCTTTTGAAGCAGGGATGCTTCAATTAGGAGGACATGCTCTTTTTCTTAGCAGCAATGATTTGCAAATTGGCAGAGGAGAACCGATCTCCGACACAGCACAGGTATTATCACAATACCTAGATGGAATCATGATTCGTACGTTTGAACATGAAAAAGTAGAAGAATTGGCAAAATATGCTTCGATTCCAGTCATTAACGGCTTAACAGATATGTTCCATCCATGTCAGGTATTAGCTGATTTGTTAACGATTCAAGAGTGTAAAGGAAAAGTTAAAGGCCTAAAAATGGCTTATATTGGTGACGGTAATAATATGGCTCACTCCTTAATGATTGGTGCAGCTAAAGTGGGAATGGATATTTCTATTTCTTCACCAAACGGGTACAAGCCAAATGAAGCTGTAGTTGCCAGAGCAAAAGGCTTCGCAGCTGAAAGCGGATCTAGCATTGTCATTACAGAGGATCCGGTAGAAGCAGTTAAGGATGCAGATGTTATTTATACTGATGTATGGGCAAGCATGGGACAGGAAGAAGAAAGTCAGGCGCGCATCAAAGCATTTGCTGCGAACTATCAAGTAAATGACGAGCTTGTGCAACATGCAAAAGACGATTATATTTTCCTTCACTGTTTACCGGCCCACCGTGGTGAAGAAGTAGCAGCTGAAATTATCGATGGTGGTCATTCTGTTATCTTCCAGGAAGCAGGCAACAGAATGCATGCACAAAAAGCTTTGTTAGTCGAATTACTAAAATAAAAATGAAGTGAAACCCGCATAATCATTTTCCGTGATGTGCGGGTTTTTTTAGCCCAATTTTTGCTCATGAACCGTCAAAAAAGGAGCATAATAAGACAGAACAAAGATAAAGGGGGATAAGTATATGGGACAAAATCGACAATTTAAGGCTGGACAAAAGGCTCCAAATAATGGGATCTATATTGAGATTGGTGAAACAGGCAGTACGGTTAATAATCCACAGCACTTAAAGCTTAAAGCTGGGGATGTATTTCCTGAAAACTCAAATCATAATCGTGTCTGGTCCTATCAAAGAAAACCATAATAAATTTTATGGCCATCCGATCAGGGTGGTCTTTTGATTGAAGCAAAGAAGCGGGATGTCATATTATATAGTTCTTTCTCCAGAGAAGTGTTTGCGATTTTGCGAAGGCTTCTTCTTTTATTTTTCATAGATGAAGGGTATAATAAATTTAAAGGTCAAAAAAGGTCAAAGGAGGGGTTGGGATGGATATCAATCAAATGACGGAAAAGGTGCAAAAGGCAATTATGAACGCCCAATCGATCGCCATTCGTGAGCAGCATCAAGAGGTTGATGAGGTTCATATATTTCTCTCAATGATTGAGGATGACGACAATCTAATGGTATCTGTTCTGAGAAAGACTACATGTAAGAGTGAAGAGGTAAAGAATGAACTGCAACGGATGCTGATGAAAAAACCACGTGTTTCCGGGAGCGGGACAGAGCAGGGAAAACTATATATTACAAGCGCATTGCAACGTGTCTTAGCTGAAGCAGAAATCATTATGAAACGATTTTCTGACGAGTATATATCTGTTGAACATATTCTTTTAGCGGCAGTCTCACTGCCATCTGATTTCGGGAGTTATTTAATTAGGAAGGGCATCAATCAGCAGGAACTGTTGAAGATTATACAAGAAATAAGGGGGAATCAACGAGTGACTTCACAAAATCCAGAAGGGACTTATGAGGCGCTGAAGAAGTATGGCCGGGATCTGGTTGCAGAGGTGCAATCCGGAAAAATTGATCCAGTGATTGGAAGAGATAGTGAAATTCGTTACGTAATCCGGATTTTATCGAGAAAAACGAAAAACAATCCTGTATTAATCGGTGAACCAGGGGTAGGGAAAACCGCTATCGTCGAAGGGCTGGCCTGGAGGATTGTCCGCAAAGATGTACCGGAAGGACTAAAGGGTAAAACAATCTTTTCCCTTGATATGAGTTCGTTAATCGCCGGGGCAAAATTCCGCGGGGAATTTGAAGAGCGTTTAAAAGCTGTGTTGAACGAAGTGAAAAAAAGCGATGGTCAAATTTTGCTTTTTATTGATGAAATTCACACCATTGTCGGCGCTGGTAAAACGGAAGGGGCGA
>CALGSR010000407.1 GCA_937902115.1 uncultured Bacillus sp.
GCTATTGCCGATTTTACTGAGCAAGGAGGCGGAGCATTTTTTATCGCAGACCATTATAATGCTGATCGTAATTTAAACCGTTGGGATTCTAACGAAATTATGAACGGCTGGAGAAGAGGAGCCTATGATAATCCTGCTAAAGGGATGAATCAGGCGGAGACTAATGCTTTATCCGGCGTTGAAAGCTCAGATTGGCTGAGTGAAGAATTTGGGGTTCGTTTTCGATTAAACGCTATTGATAATACAACAGCTAATCAAGTTGTTGCGGCAAATCAATCATTTGGCATCACAACTAACATTGATGCCGTTTCTATTCACGCCGGTTCCACATTAGCCATTACAGACCCGGCAATTGCAAAGGGAATTGTTTACTTACCGACAGGTCTGACTGTGTCACAAAACAAATGGAATAACGCAGTCGACCAAGGGGTTTATTTCGGCGGCGGAATCAATGAAGGTCCCTTTGCAGCTATCGGAAAAAAAGAACATGGAAAAGCTGCTTTCCTTGGGGATTCCTCTCCAGTAGAAGATCGTACACCAAAATACCGAAATGAAGAAACAGGCGCTTCCAAAAGAACCTATGATGGATTTATCGCTCATGACAATGGAGAATTGCTCGTTAATATCGTTGATTGGCTGGCGGAAAAAGAAACCTATACATCGTTTGCCGAAACAACGATCACACTTGATCAGCCGTCACCTATACTTGCAATGGAAGTCCCGGCAAATACAACGGAGACACAAGCAGAACCTTGGCGCGCTCCTAACAGTGGCTACCTATGGTACGACCGTTCCACATTCGCTAACGGTTCATACGGTTCGGGTACAACTCCTAATGAGCCTGCACCAATTGAAGGCGTGCAATATCAATTATTAGCCCCGGATACTCTGCCGTTGGGCGGGGTGCCGTTTCCTGTTGAAGCAGTGATCAATGACTTAGCTCCAGGAACTGTCATTTCAAATGCACAGGTTCAAGTTTATTTAACAGGTGGTCAAAGTATTTCCAAAATCCAATCTGCCAATGGCAGCTGGCCAAGTAACTACGGATATTTCAATATTGGCAACCTTACAGCGGACGAAAATGGTCAAGCCAGAAAAATCTTCATGATGCGCTTAGATCCGAATATTTCGGCGTCTGAAGCAAATCTTCGGCTTAGATTCGGATCGGGAAATAACAAGTTAACGAAAAAAGTATCCTTAGCACCCTATGAAAATCCATATTATTTAATCACGCCGAAACAAGTTCCACTTGGCGGAGAGGATTTCCCTGTCCAAGTGGTTATGAACGACTTGACCCCAGGTGCGGTAATTTCAAATGCACAAGTGCAAATCTATTTAACAGGTGGTCAAAGTATTTCACAAATCCAATCAAGTAACGGTACGTGGCCGACTAGCTATGGATATTTCAATATTGGTACACTTACAGCAGATGCGAATGGACAGGCTGTTAAAACCATCCGAATGCGCATAAATCCAACTATTACAGCTTCCGATGCCAACATTCGCTTACGGCTCGGCTCCGGAAACAATGTACTGACAAATAAAATTCAATTTAGATAACTTGCATTTAAAAACAGCATAACTAAAACAAATAAAGAAAGAGGCCGGCTCCTTATGAGTCAACCTCTCTCTTTATTTTCTCTCGATTTAATTATCCGGCAAATCCTCCGCACGGATTTTGTCAATTGGTACGAATACTTCAAAATGACGGTACAGGTTAACGAATTCAGCAGGAAGCAAACCGCCGTATTCACCGTCTAAGTTTAATTGTACCTTTTCATCTGATGTTACTTTTATCCGGTTTGCTTTTGTATAGAGGACATCCGGATCATTAATATGCTCTCCTCTGATAGCCAGTGAAGCAATACGGATAAAATCAGCAAGGTTCGTATCCTTTAAAATAAGCAACGAAAACATTCCATCATTAATAGATGAGTTTGGTGATAGCTTTTCAAAACCGCCGACTGAATTCGTTAAGGCGACGAGAAAAAGCATCACCTGTCCCTCAAACAACTTTCCGTCATATTCAATCCGGACATTGGTTGCCTTAAGCGATGGCAGCATTTCGATTCCTTTTAAATAATAAGCAAGCTGCCCCAGCATCGTTTTCAGTTTGCTTGGAACATCATAGGTCAATTCTGTTAAACGGCCGCCGCCGGCGATATTAATAAAGTACTTATCATCCATCCGTCCGATATCAACCGGAATGGTATCTCCCCGCGCAATGATTTCAGCTGCTGCTGTAATATCACGAGGAATTTGTAATGCTCTGGCAAAATCATTAGTTGTCCCAACCGGAATGACACCAAGTTTCGGACGGTATTCCTTCTCAGCCATCCCATTTACTACCTCATTAATGGTTCCATCCCCGCCGGCAGCTACGACTAAATCAAAGCGGCTTTCAACAGCACGGTCCGCCTCGGCAGAAGCATCTCCGGCACCAGTCGTTGCATAACAGGAGGTTTCATATCCTGCATTTTCCAAAATGTTCAGCACATCCGGCAAATGTTTCTTAAACGATTCACGACCGGCAGTAGGATTATATATTACTCTTGCTCTTTTCATACCCATCATCCCATTTTATAAAATAATACATACATGTTATTTGATACTTTTCATCCATTTCATAATAGCCGAAACAAACGGACAAGGCAATTTTTTCATCCGCTATATTCCACTTTCTACCATTCAGTATCCTTCTTCCATACGTAAGAACCGCTTTTCTACGCATAAATAACGCAAGATTCCTTAATCAAACGTTTGATTAAGATATTTGTTCCCATATCGGTATAGATTTACATCCAAAAAGGAAGCTTTCTATGCCATAATAAATCCATAATCCTTCTATTTTCTCTTCTATCTTTAACTCGTTTACGAAGGAAAAAATCTATAAAAAGGATGGTAGTATGACATTATTATTCGTATTTATTCTCGCATACTTAATCGGTTCGATCCCCACTGCATTGGTGGTTGGGAGGGTTTTCTTCGGAATCGATATCCGCGAACATGGAAGTAACAACCCGGGTGCCACCAATACGCTGAGGGTGCTTGGAAAAAAAGCGGCTATTATCGTTCTGCTCATCGATGTTGGAAAAGGAGCCCTGGCTGCGTTGCTGCCGTTATTTTTCGCTGTGGATATTTCTCCATTCTATCCCGGACTTATAGCGGTGATTGGTCATTGTTTTCCTGTCTTTGCCGGATTTCGCGGCGGAAAGGCAATTGCTACAACCGCAGGTATGCTGCTTGTCGCTGATATTCAGTTATTTTTTATCACTTATATTTGTTTCTTTCTTGTTATCATGATTTCGAAATATGTTTTCTTTGGCTCTCTATCTGTTGGAATCGTCTTATTGCTTTATGCTCTCATGGATGCCAATCCGAAAAACGACCTTATCTTTCTTATCTTTTTACTATTCCTTATCTTTCTGCATCGGACAAACATTAGCAACTTTTTCAACCATAGGGAACCGAAAGTCAATGATAAGAGTCTAGCAAAGGATCGAATACAACCAAAGAAAAGAAAGTAACAGGTTATGAACCTCATGGAATTAGAATCGTCATTATCGGTTCCATTAGGTTGTCAACACTCCCGGAAAACTATACAATTAAAAAGATTGCTTAAAAAGATACATCAAAATATTCACAAAATACTGAAAAAGGAGGACAATGAATGTCTAATGAAGGATATCAACTGATTACCATTTCGATTTATATGGCTGCCATGCTGATCATCGGATGGTTTTCATATAACAAGACAAGAAATTTATCTGATTTCATGCTTGGCGGCCGTTCGCTAGGACCCGGCGTCACAGCCTTAAGTGCAGGAGCGGCTGATATGAGCGGCTGGCTCTTAATGGGATTGCCTGGAGGAATTTATGTTACGGGTTTAGCCGATGCTTGGATTGCGATTGGGCTGACACTTGGTGCTTACGCAAACTGGTTCTTTGTTGCTCCGCGTCTGCGCTCCTATTCCAAGGTAGCAAACGAATCGATTACTATTCTCGGTTATCTCGATAATCGCTTTAAAGATTCAACAAAACTGTTAAGAATTGTTTCCGGCATTGTTATTCTCATCTTTTTTACCTTTTATATATCATCCGGAATGGTTTCAGGCGGCGTTTTCTTTGAAAGCCCCTTTGGGATTAGCTATCATACTGGATTATTGATTGTAGCAGGAGTTACCGTTGCCTATACTCTTTTTGGAGGATTTCTGGCTGTCAGCTATACGGATTTTCTTCAGGGACTGATTATGCTCATTGCTTTACTTCTTGTTCCGGCTATTGCTATTTTTCATACAGGGGGGCCTGTTGAAACACTCGATACGATCCGATCCATCGATCCGACCTTGCTTGACTTTTTTAAGGGAACGACAGTCGTTGGAATTATTTCAGCATTAGCATGGGGCCTTGGCTATTTTGGACAACCGCACATCATTGTTCGCTTCATGGCGATCAAAACTGTTAAAGAAACGAAAAGTGCCCGTCGAATTGGCATGGGGTGGATGATTTTTTCCTTACTCGGAACCGTCTCTACTGCATTAATCGGGATTGCCTTTTTTAAAAAATTCCCACAGTATACCCTTGATAATCCGGAAGCGGTGTTTCTGACACTCGGACAAATCATCTTTCACCCGCTCATCGCAGGATTTCTCCTTGCTGCTGTGTTGGCTGCGATTATGAGTACTGTTTCGTCACAACTAATTGTTACGTCAAGTGCCCTGATTCAGGATTTATATAAAGTGGTCTTGCGAAAAAATGGCAGTGACCGTGAATATGTCTTTTTAGGCAGAATGGCTGTTCTCGTCGTTTCAATTGTTGCCGCGATCCTTGCTTATGAACCGGGTAATACGATCCTAAACCTTGTTTCTTATGCCTGGGCCGGCTTCGGCGGTTCCTTTGGTCCGGTTATTCTCCTCAGCTTATTCTGGAAAAGGATGACGAATTGGGGTGCGATTGCAGGACTGGTTTCCGGTGCCTCCACTGTTATTATTTGGGCGAAGTTAACGGAAACTGGCGTTATTCCCTTCCAATTATACGAAATTGTTCCTGGTTTTATTGTGAACTTAATCGCCATCATCATCGTCAGCTTACTGACCTACAAACCGAATGAGACCATTGAACAGGAATTTAACGAAAGCGTCCGTTTATTGACAGAGGAAAATTAATCGAAAAAAGCACTGATGCAGGCATCAGTGCTTTTTCTATTATAGTTTATTTAATTCTTCCACTAATAGCTTGTTCACCATTTGTGGGTTTGCTTGTCCTTTTGATGCTTTCATTACTTGGCCGACTAGGGAACCAACTGCTTTTGCTTTTCCATTTTTGTAGTCTTCAACAGACTTCGGATTATTGGCAATGGCCTCTTGAACCCATTTCAATAAAGCACCCTCGTCAGATACTTGTACAAGGCCTTTGTCTTTGACGATCTTCTCAGCGTCACCGCCATTTTCAAACAGTTCTTTAAAGACCTGTTTAGCAATCTTCGAAGAAATCGTACCATTTTCAATTAACTTGATCATGCCGGCAAGACCTTCCGGAGTTAAAGCTACTTCATCTAATTCCTTTTGTTCCGCTTTTAATGAAGCTGATACATCCCCCATCATCCAGTTAGAAGCAAGCTTCGCATCCGCTCCTGCTGCTACAGTGGCTTCAAAGAAATCTGCCATTTCTTTTGTGACAGTTAAAACCGCTGCATCATACTCAGGCAGGCCAAGTTCTTCCACATAGCGTTTTTGACGAGCATCCGGAAGCTCTGGAATTTCCGCGCGGATTCTTTCCTTCCATGCGTCATCAATATATACATCTAGTAAATCCGGCTCAGGGAAATAACGGTAGTCATCAGAGCCTTCTTTTACACGCATAAGAATAGTAGAATTCGATGCCTCGTCATAGCGACGTGTTTCCTGTCCAATCACACCACCAGCACGTAGAACAGCAGCTTGTCTGATTTCTTCATGTTCAAGACCTTTGCGGACAAAGTTGAAGGAGTTTAAGTTCTTCAACTCTGCTTTTGTACCGAATTCTTCTTGACCAACAGGACGAAGGGAAATATTTGCATCACAACGCAGAGAACCTTCCTCCATTTTACAATCAGAAACACCCGTGTATTGGATAATCGATTTTAATTTTTCCAAATAAGCATAAGCCTCATTTGGTGTACGGATATCCGGCTCAGATACGATTTCAATTAATGGTGTCCCTTGACGGTTGTAATCACAAAGGGAATAACCGTGGCCGTGATTTAATTTGCCGGCATCTTCTTCTAAATGAATACGGGTAATCCCGATCTTTTTCTTGTATCCGTCGACTTCAATTTCAATCCATCCGTGCTCACCGATCGGCTTGTCAAATTGTGAGATTTGGTATGCTTTCGGATTATCAGGATAGAAGTAGTTTTTACGGTCAAACTTTGTATGCGTTGCAACTTCACAGTTTAAGGCCATACAAGCTTTCATACCGTAATCAACGACTTTTTCATTTAATACTGGCAGTACTCCCGGATATCCAAGTTCGATAACCGATGTATTTGCATTTGGCTCAGAGCCGAATTTATTTGGGCTTGCAGAAAATATTTTTGATTCTGTTTTTAATTCTACGTGGACTTCAAGTCCGATGACTGTTTCAAATTCCAATGTTCTCCCCCCTTACAGTGCAGGCTTTTGCTTATGATAGTCTGTTGCCTGTTCATATGCATGTGCCACGCGGTAAATTGTGCTTTCATCAAAGTGCTTTCCAATAATCTGCAGTCCTAATGGAAGGCCATTGGAAAATCCGCATGGAACAGAAATTCCCGGTACCCCCGCAAGATTGACTGGAATCGTTAAAATATCGTTCGCATACATCGTTAATGGATCGGAAATATTTTCACCGATCTTGAATGCTGGTGTTGGTGTTGTTGGGCCGACAATCACATCATATTTTTCAAAGACGTCTTCAAAGTCCTTTTTAATCAGTGTACGAACCTTCTGTGCTTTTTTGTAGTAAGCATCGTAGTAGCCGGAGCTTAAAGCGAATGTTCCAAGCATAATCCGGCGTTTTACCTCTTCACCGAAGCCTTCTGCTCTTGTATTTTTATAAAGATCGATTAATGACTCAGAGTTTGGTGAGCGATATCCGTAACGAACACCGTCAAAACGAGCCAAGTTTGCTGATGCTTCTGAAGAAGACAACAAATAATAAGCGGCTAATGCATATTTGGAATGTGGTAAGGATACTTCTTCCCAAACAGCTCCTAGTCCTTCCAATACCTTCAAGGCATCTAATACAGATTGACGCGCTTCTTCGCTTACACCTTCGCCTAAATATTCCTTTGGTACGGCAATTTTCAGGCCTTTAATATCTCCTGTTAAGCCTTGCGCAAAGTTTGGCACTTCCACATTAGCTGAAGTTGAATCCATTGGATCTAAGCCGCAGATGACCTGCAATAAACGGGCGTTATCTTCAACGGTTCTTGTGACTGGTCCGATTTGATCTAAAGAGGAAGCAAAAGCCACTAAACCAAAACGAGACACTCTTCCATAGGTTGGCTTTAATCCGACGACGCCGCAGAACGCTGCAGGCTGGCGGATAGAGCCCCCTGTATCAGAACCTAAAGAAAATAATACTTCACCGGCTGCCACAGCTGCTGCTGAACCGCCTGAAGAACCGCCTGGAACCGTGTCTAGATTCCAAGGATTACGTGTTTTGCGATAATAGGAATTCTCGGTAGAAGAACCCATCGCAAACTCGTCCATATTTAATTTACCAATCGTTACTGTTTCTGCTTTATGTAAATGGTCAACTACTGTTGCGTTATAAATCGGATCGAAGTTTTCGAGAATTCTGCTGGCACAAGTTGTACGAAGACCTTTTGTGACAATATTATCTTTAACTCCTATCGGCATGCCAAAAAGAAGCCCTTTGGATCCATCCGTTCCAAGCTTCTCATCAAATTTCTTTGCGGTTTCTCTAGCTCTTTCCTCGTCTAACGTTAAAAATGCCTGTACCTTGTCATCTACCTCTTGAATCCTTTTAAAAGACTCATCGACAAGATCAGACACTGTGAGTTCTTTTTTTTGCAACAGTTCCTGAAGATCTGCTACTGTATGATCAAACAAACTCAACGGTCTCTCCTCCTTAGTCCATAATTGCCGGCACTTTAATTTGGCTATCTTCATGATCAGGCGCATTTTTTAGCACTTCTTCAACTGGCAGTCCCGGTTTTGCCTTATCTTCACGGAAAACATTTTTCATATCCAATACATGGGATGTTGGCTCAATATTGTCTGTATCCAGCTCATTTAATTGCTCTGCGAATGTGATAATCGCATCCAGCTGCTTCGCAAATTTATCAGCCTCATCTTCCGTAATCGCAAGTCTAGCCAAGTTCGCTACGTGCTTCACTTCATCGATTGTAATTCTTGTCAATTTATGTCACCTCCAAGCTTTTCGAACAATTGCACAATAATATTGATAATATCAAACTTTACCGCTCCAAACAAGGGGATCAGCCATCGTTCTGCTTGTGTGGCTGACCCTTTTTTTCATACGATTATGACCCTAGGATTTTATTAAAGAAAGAGAAAATTCCCTTCTTTTCTCCTTCAGTATTTGAGATATTTATTTTTTTCGTGATAAAAATATTTTCCTTATCCACTGCTTCTTTATGAGCCAGAACAAGACCAATATCTGAAATATGCTCCTTATTCGTTACCATTGTATAAGGAATGCTATTCTGATCTGCTAGTTTAATGTATTTCGACAAATATTCATAGGCAAAATGTCCATTCAAAAACAGGGTCTCCTTATGAATTTTCATCGCCTGTTATACTTCCAGGTAAATCGATTCCTCCATCACCTGTCCCTGAATCAAAGCGATTTCTACCCGTTCTCTTAATGTACCGAGAAATTTTCTTCTTTCATCAGGGTTTGTTTCCTTCGCACCATGTATCCCTTGTGTAAGATAATCTTCAACATCAGACTTTTTCAAATGGATCCCTCCTCCATTTATATTTACTATTATGTATGCTTTAAATGCAAATAAGTGAATATTGTCATCATTTCCAATTTCTATAGAAAGCATTCGAAAGCTAAAGTGGACGGGTTCGGTCTTACTATAGCAAAAAAAACTCCCTCGGGCAGAAAGGCTCAACCTTGCTGCCCGAGGGAAGTTACGTATATTCTTATATCAATTGGTAAAATGGAAGGGGAACTGTCCCTTTGTTTACCTTTTTTTATAAATTTCTCGTATAACGGTATGATTCCCCATCCAAGCTGAAGTAAAATTTCACGTAGCTGTTACTTCTATTGAATCCACGAGACCAAGAGTAAGACATATTTCTAGTTTCATTTGCTTTAATGACAGAGGTAATTCCTTCTTCTTCAAAGTCCTCTTTCTTAAGTATTTTATCAAGCTCTCCATTATCATATATTTCTATTTTTTCAAGCAGGACTGAACTTTCTCCTTTATTTTTGATACTGAAATTAACTACCTTAATCAGGTTATCCTCTATCGCTCCCGCCTTTGCACCTACCTCAAGATATGGAATATAATCATCCACTACAGTGACATTAACAGCATCTGTTTTTCCATTTGCTGTTGTGACGATAATCGCGGCATACCCTTTCGCAACAGCCGTTACCTTGCCAGTTTGGTCTACGGTTGCCACATTCTTATTAGTGGTAGACCATGTTAGATTTTTGTTGACAACATAGGCTGGAGTCAATGTTGCAGTCAACTTTAAGCTTGTACCTTCTAATAAGGTTAATTCAGATGTATTCAATTCGACACGGTCAGGATATACTTGGTCTGTTACAATCACTTTCATTCTTGTGTACCATGGTGAACCAGAAATAGATCCTTTTAATACATATTCACCAGCCTGATTTAAGTTTAAGCCGGATGTATCCCAAGTGATGTATCGGTTCTCAATGGTTCCGTCCGTGTAAGTGAGTTTAACCTGTGTTGGAAGCTTTACATCCTCCAACTTAGAACCTTTTGCAGCAATGATGTCCGGTAATTTCTCTACTGTAATATCGGATACAATGATTCTCATCGTATGTTTAATGGGAATACGTTCAATTTTTCCAGATACTACATAAACCCCTTCCTTATTTAAATTAAGATTTGATAAATCCCAGGTTATGCTTCGGTATTCTGTTTTGTTTTCGTGATAGGTTAATTTAACCTTATCCGGGAGAATAATGTCGGCAATGCCCGTTCCCTTCGCGACGTAAAAATCCCTTGGAGTATCCAATTCAGGTACATGAACATACACTTTTACCGTTGCTTTGATTAACGTGTCTTCAACTATCCCTGGAACCGCATATACATCCTGTGCTCCCAAGTTTAATGCTGATGTATCCCATTCTACCTTTTTCTTGCCTGTTGTGTTATCAATATAGACTACTTCTACTTCCTGCGGAAGATTTAAATCTGCCAGTCTAGCTCCCATCGGAACATGAATCGGATTAACATCCTTTACAGCCTTTACTTCAAGCTCTGCATCCCTGTTCAATGTTCGATAAAGAAGGACAGCAAAATCACCGCGTTTAATTATCTCGTTTGTACCATACTTTGCGGCAGAAATTCCGCCGGTAATCCCTGCACCATACAGCGCTTCAATATCACCCTTGAAACTGGCAGACAGATCAGTAAATGGAGTCGTTTTAGCATATTGTTTCAAGTCAAATGCACGTACAAGAAGGGCTGCCATTTGTCCGCGGGTTAGATGAGTATCGGGAGAAAATACCGTGTCACTGAATCCTTTAATAACTCCTGCTTGGACAAGAGCATTTACATGTCCTTTAATACGGCTGTTTACGTCTTTAAAGCCTGCATCCGGAGCGTTTTCTGCACTCAAGCCTAAAACTTTGGACAGAATGACTGCTGCATCCCCTCTTTTCAAGGAGTCGTACGTGCCAAACTCGGTATTACTTTTACCTTTAATCACTCCTGCATTGTAAAAATGACCAACAGCCTCATCATATGTTGTTTTAACATCGTTAAATGGATGCGACGCAGCTGCCGCAGTTGTTCCAAGAGATAATAAAACAGATAGCACAACCACCATAAAAATATAGAATCTTTTTGACGCCTTTTTCATTTTTCTCTCTCCCTCCCTAGCATACTTACTATTCAAATTGATCATAATAGTAAATTGGCAATTATTACATGGACCCTTTTAACTGTTAGTTTTTGGAATACTTTCATGAAAATTGACGAACAATCACTAAAAATACGAAAAAAGCCCTATTTTATTATCAATAGAATATGAATCTAACACCTGTTGTACAAGCTCACAATACTTATGTAATACCCCAAAAATACCATTTATTAACAAAATTGTGCTATTTTTCAATTCCCTTATTACTGAAATATCCACTTACAATTAGAAACCCCCCTTCAAAGAAGGGGGTTAGATTTAGAACCTAGAAAGCCTTATTTGGAGAAGAATTGCGCTTCCTCTGTTGAGCCTTTTAGTGCTGTTGTAGAAGAAGTTCCGCCCGTAACAATTGTCGCCACTTGATCGAAATATCCTGTTCCTACTTCACGTTGATGTCTTGTTGCTGTATAGCCGTGCTGCTCACTTCTAAATTCTGCCTGCTGTAATTCAGAGTAAGCAGCCATTCCGCGTTCTTTATAGCCGCGGGCTAATTCAAACATGCTATGATTTAAAGCATGGAAACCTGCAAGTGTAACGAATTGGAATTTATACCCCATCTTTGCAATTTCACCTTGGAACTTGGCAATCGTCTCTTTATCAAGTTTTGCTTCCCAGTTAAAGGATGGCGAGCAGTTATACGCAAGCATTTTTCCAGGGAATTTCTCGTGAATCGCATCAGCAAAGCGTTTCGCATCTTCAAGGTTTGGTTCAGATGTTTCACACCAAACTAAGTCTGCATATGGTGCATAGGCTAAGCCCCGAGCGATCGCTTGATCAAGGCCTGCTTTTGTCCGGAAAAACCCTTCTCCCGTACGCTCACCTGTAATAAACGGTCTATCGTATGGATCCACATCACTTGTAATAAGATCCGCTGCGTCTGCATCTGTTCGGGCAACTATAATTGTTGGTACCCCCATTACATCTGCTGCAAGGCGGGCAGCAATAAGATTGCGTACCGCTGTTTGTGTAGGGAGAAGAACTTTGCCGCCGAGATGGCCGCATTTTTTCTCAGATGACAACTGGTCTTCAAAGTGAACTCCTGAAGCACCCGCTTCAATCATGCCTTTCATTAGTTCAAATACATTTAATTGGCCGCCGAAACCTGCTTCAGCATCTGCCATGATTGGAGCAAACCAATCAATTCGATTGTCGCCTTCTCCATGATGGATTTGGTCGGCACGCTGCAGGGCCTGATTAATCCGTTTTACAACAGATGGCACACTGTTAGCCGGGTATAAGCTTTGATCCGGATACATTTGTCCGGCAAGGTTCGCATCTGCCGCCACCTGCCAGCCGCTTAAATAAATGGCTTTAAGACCCGCTTTTACCTGCTGAACCGCTTGGTTTCCTGTCAACGCACCTAATGCATGAACATAATCATCTTCATTTAAAAGCTTCCACAGCTTTTCAGCTCCATGGCGTGCCAGTGTATGTTCAATATCAATCGAACCGCGAAGTTTGATTACATCTTCTGCCGAATAAGGTCTTTTAATTCCATTCCATCTATCTTGTTTCCAATCCTCACGTAATTGCTGCACTCTTGTATCCATCATATTAAAATCCTCCCTTTGGAATTATTAATATATTAATTGAATATTCAGCCCATTTAAGACAGCCGGGAGAGTTCATCATCACGAATCCCCCAGGCTTTTGCTAAAAGAGGCATAATCAAATACACCTTGGCGTATTTGCGCCCGATTTTTTCGGGCTTGCTCGCAAAATTTCCTTTGAAAAATCGAGGCATCCGTCGGAGGCTTTAATTTTATTCAGCCGGGGTTTAGGCCTCCACTAAATTGGTAAATTCGTAATAATCGCACCACTTATGGATAGTGTAGGACTTCTGCTGAATAAAATTAAAGAGCTTCATAACCAGACAAGGTTAAAAAGTCTGCAAACTCATCTTGTAAAATTAAACGGTCAAACAATTTAATCGCTTCTTCAAAACGGCCATTTCTGTAGGCTTCCTCGCCTAACTCGGATTGAATCCGCTCTAATTCCTCCACCTTCAGGCTTTGATACATTTCAACGGTTATTTTCCTGCCGTCATCGAGGATTCCTTTCGGATGGCGAATCCATTGCCACAGCTGGGCACGGCTGATTTCAGCAGTCGCTGCATCTTCCATGAGGTTATAAATCGGTGCGGCACCTCTGCCGCATAACCAGGAAGCTACATATTGAATACCGACATTAATATTCATTCGCACTCCAGCCTCTGTAATGGTTCCCTCCGGAACGGCTAACAGTTCCTCCGCAGCTACTTGAATATCCATTTGTTTTCCTGAATCGATTTGATTTTTTTGCGGCATTTCACGATTAAAGACTTCCATCGCTACCGGCACGAGACCCGGATGTGCGACCCATGTGCCATCGTGTCCATCACGGGCTTCTCGTTCCTTGTCTGCACGAACTTTAGCAAACGCTTCTTCATTTGCCTGCGGATTATTCCGAACCGGAATTTGTGCAGCCATTCCCCCGATAGCCGGTGCATTACGGCGGTGGCAGGTTTGAATCGTTAATAGTGAGTATGATCTCATGAATGGTACGGTCATTGTAACTTGTGAACGATCTGGGAGGATGATATCATCTTGATTGCGGAGTTTCTTGATATAGCTGAAAATATAATCCCAGCGGCCGCAATTCAATCCGGCTGAATGCTCTTTTAGTTCATATAGAATTTCATGCATTTCGAACGATGCGAGTATCGTTTCAATTAATACTGTCGCTTTAATCGTTCCCTTCGGAATGTTGAGATAATCTTCAGCAAAATTAAACACATCATTCCACAATCTTGCTTCCAAATGACTTTCGAGCTTTGGTAAATAGAAGTACGGTCCTGTACCGCGCTTACGAAGTTGGTTCACGTTGTGGAAGAAATACAATCCAAAATCTACAAAACTACCCGAAATTCGCTTACCATCTAACACTAGGTTCTTCTCTTCTAAATGCAATCCGCGCGGCCGCACAAGTAATACAGCCGTCTCATCGTTCAACCTGTATTCTTTTCCATTCGGATTTTCAAAAGAGATTGTACGGTTAACGGCATCTCGTAAATTGAGTTGTCCCTCAATAATACTTTCCCAAGTTGGGGATGTGGCATCTTCACAGTCCGCCATAAATACCTTTGCACCTGAATTCAATGCATTGATAATCATTTTCCGATCGGTTGGTCCTGTGATTTCCACCCGCCGGTCTTGAAGATCCTTAGGCAATGGCCATATGGTCCAATCACTATTACGGATCTCTTCTGTTTCAGACAGAAATGCCGGCATTTTTCCTCGGTCAATCTCTTCTTGTCTTTTCCCCCTTATTTCCAATAATTCTTTTTTTCTGGAGGCAAACCTTGTTTCGAGCTCTTCAATAAACTTAAGTGCCTGTGGCGTTAAGATTTCCTCATATCCTGGTTTGAGGGCCCCGACAATTTGAATTCCGGTAGTTTGAGTGGACATCCTATTCAAATCACTCCTTGTTATAATACATTATTTTGGTTTCTAACCGTATTATATAACAGACTAGACTAAAATGGAACCCATTTATTCTAAAATTTAGCACTTTTCGGAATAAACGGATTATTCGCACGATGGAACGCGTACAGACTATAGTACAGTCTATTATCCAACCTTTAAGATTAGTCTCATTTTTTCGGACTTGATAGGTGAAATTTACACTTATGGTTATATGCGGCCTTTCTCCTCTTTTGTACTTTATGCTATGACGGCGCTTTTTAAAGCATCTTTAAAGCTGCTCAGCACAACAAATGGGACAGTGAACCCGTCCCCTTGTCCCATAAAAAAGAAGACACACAAGCTGTGCCTTCTTTTTTGGATTAATCATAAATATGAACGAATGGTTCCTTCTGTTCTGCTTCCTTGACAATTAATGCCTCTGGTCCATTTACCGAAGATACATTGATCTCCACTGCAATATAATCAGGAAAATGCTCCATCACTTTTCCAGTGACAAATTGCGTAAAGCCAATGGCCTCTGTTTTCCCATAAAACTGAATTGGGATATCAATACTCAAATCTATGAGATGTCCCCCTGCATAAAAGGCCTTTCCGACCACGCCATTAAAATTTGGGAAGTACTTTTCTACGTCCTGTTTAAAATTTGAAAAGGCCGTTGAATCATCCCGGTGTTGTTCCGTTGCTTCACTTGAAGGAAATAAGACATACTTCTCATCAATCCCCTTCCAATCATTGATTTCTGAATTTCCACCGCTCACAGTTGCGTAAGTAAAGAAATTTCCCGGAACCACCGACGTCCGACTTTTTTGCTCAAATAAGGCAATCGTAATCGGTACATCCTTCATCCCTTCCATCGCTCTCAGCCGATTAATAACCTCCTGCGCGATTTCCTTGCCTTTCTGCTCTACTACTTTATGTTCAATCCCCTTATCAAAGGTTGGTCCATATTGAATCTCCTGATAATAATGAACCGAGTTCAAGGCAAGACCAATGACAACCCCGCCAAGACTTACTTTATCATTTTCACCTTTAACCAAATAATCGTGTTCCAAAATATGTGCCAAATACATCGGGCTTCTTTCATTTCGTTCCTTGACAGTACCTTGACCGTCATCAATCGGATTCAATCCTACATTATCGGATTCCTTTAACTTTTTATTGTCCTTCTGCATGGCCGCAAATTGTTCATCTGTGTACTTGCGCTGCAGCCATGAACTAACTGTTTCCCTTTTTAAATACTGTCCTTCTTGAAACAAATATTTATCCGGATCAAATGTAGTCTGAGCTACACGCATTAAACCTGTTTCAAATTCAGTGATATCATAACGAGTATTTAAATTATTAACGACCAATCCGCGTGATTCAGATGCTTTAAAGGGAAGAATGGTCCGGTAATATTCATCTGATATTTTATATTTAGGGATGATCGCCTTTTCTTCAGAGTTCTTTTGATTCTGTACAACTTCTTCTTGTTTTTGAAAGTTAGGTGCACATCCGGTCAGCAGTAAAACAGCAGCGAGAGCCCCATAAAAGATTTTCTTCACGAACGACACCTCTTACTTTGATAATTCTTCAACCAGTCTCTCCTCATTCCATACCATAATTCCTAATTCTTCTGCTTTTGTTAACTTCGATCCTGCATCTTCTCCTGCAATCACGAGATCTGTTTTTTTGCTCACACTTCCTGTCACTTTGCCGCCTAATAATTCAATTTTCTCTTTTGCTTCATTCCTCGATAAAATGGATAATTTCCCCGTCAGAACTATCGTTTTTTCAGCAAAGAAAGAGTCAGATTGGTTCACTTTAACAGGCCTTGGACCGGTGTAAGTCATGTTCACTCCAATGTCCTTTAGCTTTTGCAGCAACTCCCTTGCCTCTTCCTGTTCGAAAAAGGCAACAATCGAGTCTGCCATTTTCTCACCAATTTCATTAATCGCCGTTAGTTCTTCCAGGTCAGCAGCAGCAAGTTTGTCCATATGTTCCAATTCCAGCGCCAATGTTTTTGCCGCTTTTGCCCCCACATGACGGATTCCCAGGCCAAATATAAGTCGTTCCAATGAATTGCCCTTCGACGCTTCAATCGCAGTTAACAGATTTGAAACGGACTTCTCTCCCATCCGCTCTAACGAAAGCAATTGGTCGCGCGTTAATTGATAAAGATCCGCTACATCCTTAATCAATTGTTCCGCAAACAGCTGACTAACGACCTTTTCCCCAAGACCGTCAATGTTCATGGCGGTACGGGAAACGAAGTGAATCAGCCCCTCGCGGATTTGCGCCGGACATTTCGGGTTAATGCAGCGTAAAGCGACCTCTTCCTCTAAGCGGACCAGTTCACTTTCACACTCCGGACAGTGTTCCGGCATTCTGAATTCCCTTTCTTCTCCGGTTCTGCTTTCCGGAACAACATTTACGACTTCAGGAATGATATCTCCGGCCTTCTTGATGACTACCTGATCGCCGATTCGGATGTCCTTTTCCCTGATGAGATCCTCATTATGAAGGGATGCTCGCTGTACAGTTGATCCAGCCACCTTTACCGGCGTTAATATCGCTATCGGGGTTACAACACCCGTGCGTCCCACATTTAATTCAATATTAAGCAGAGTGGTGACTACTTCTTCAGCTGGAAACTTGTAAGCAATGGCCCAGCGCGGGCTTTTAGCAGTAGTACCCAGCTCGTCTTGCTGCGCAAAGGAATCTACTTTTACAACAATTCCATCAATTTCATAGGGCAGATGAGGCCGTTTTTCAACCCAGCCATCAATAAAAGAAATCACTTCTTCAATATTGGCACATTTTCTGCGTTCTTTATTTGTTTTAAAACCAAGCTCATCAAGAAAGTCTAGACTCCCGCTATGTGATTCAACCCCAATATTCTCTACATTGGCCAGCGCATAGAGAAAGATATCTAAATTACGAGATGCGGCAATCCTCGGATCGAGCTGTCTTAAGGAACCGGCAGCTGCATTGCGCGGATTGGCAAATGGCTCTTCACCACTTTCTTCTTTTTGTTGATTTAATTTTTCAAAAGAACGCTTTGGCATATAGGCCTCGCCGCGCACTTCAAGGGTATGCGGTTCTTTTAACTGAAGAGGGATCGA
>CALGSR010000408.1 GCA_937902115.1 uncultured Bacillus sp.
ACAAAGGAAACACGAAGAGCACGAATGTGCGATTCGATGTAGACTTATCCTAGGTAGGAAGTGTGAAGTACACTAGTCGCTAGGCGCTGAAGCTGGACATTAGTCAATATTCAGAAACGTTATACTTTCTTATCTCTTGAAAAAAGACAACAGTGTTCGCACTGCTGTCTTTTTTTGCATTGATAATTAGTTTACGTTATTATTAATTATGATAATTCTCAACTTTTAAGTGTGGAATATGGGAGAGAAAATTGATGACGAATAATATAATTAACTGCGGTTCATATACACTTGATTACGGAAAAAAAACCTTGATTATGGGAATCTTGAACGTTACTCCTGATTCCTTTTCGGACGGAGGAAAATATAATCAACTTGATCAAGCGATCAAAAGGGCTGAAGAATTGGTCAAGTCTGGTGCCGATATCATTGATATTGGCGGAGAATCGACTCGGCCAGGATATACACCGATCGCGGTTGAAGAAGAACTTGAACGGGTGATTCCTTTTATTGAAGCGATCTCACAGGAGGTCCCTGTTGTCTTATCGATAGACACTTTCAAGGCGGAAACAGCGAGGCAGGCAATTAAAGCTGGGGCCCATATTATTAATGACATCTGGGGGGCAAAGGCCGATCCCAATATGGCAAAGGTGGCGGCTGATCTTTCAGTTCCAATCATTTTACAGCATAACCGCGATAACGAAAACTATCAGTCCTTTTTCCGGGATTGCTTAAATGACATGTATGAAAGCATTGCGATTGCCAAGAAGGCAGGCGTCAGGGATGAACAAATTATTATCGATCCCGGTATCGGATTTGCAAAGGATGCGGCGAAGGATTTGGAAATGATGCGGAATCTTGACACCTTCACATCCCTTGGCTATCCCGTTTTATTAGGTCCATCGCGAAAAAGGATGATCGGCGCCGTATTGGACCTTCCGGTAAATGAACGAATGGAAGGTACAGGGGCAGCAGTTTGCTTTGGAATCCAACAGGGCTGTCAGATTGTTCGTGTTCATGATGTGAAGGAAATAGCCAGAATGACAAAAATGATGGATGCGTTGATGGGGAAGGTTGAAGCCTTTGGATAAAATATATGTAAATCAAATGGAGTTTTACGGGTATCACGGGGTGCTTCCTGAAGAAAACGTTCTTGGCCAGCGGTTTTTTGTTGATATAATAGCTGAGGCCGAACTAAGAAAGGCTGGCATAACGGATGAACTGGAGCAGTCAGTCAGTTATGTTGACCTGTTTGAGATTTGCAAAATGGTTGTTGAAGGAGAGCCGTGTAAACTGATCGAAACGCTTGCTGAGCAAATCTCAGCGCAAATATTAAATCAATTGAATAAGATTAAAGCTGTAACGGTAAAGGTTACGAAACCGGATCCGCCAATACGAGGCCATTTTCAGTCAGTTGCTGTCGAGATAAAAAGGAGTAGGGAATAGTGGAACAAACAGCCATACTTTCTTTAGGAGCAAATATCGGAAATCGCAGTGGTTATTTAGAATCTGCAATTAAGCATTTAATCGCTCGCTACCCTATTTCATTGGTAAGTGTTTCATCCATTTATGAAACTGATCCAGTTGGTTATGAGGCACAAGATCTATTTTTGAATATGGTGATTGAAGTAAATACACAGCTTTCTCCCTTTGAATTATTAGATGCCTGTATGGAAACGGAAAAGACCCTTGGAAGAAAGAGAGAAATCAGATGGGGTCCACGGACGATTGACCTTGACATTTTGCTGTATAGTGAAGAAAATATATTAACTGAGAGGTTGATCATTCCTCATCCCCGGTTGCATGAAAGAGCCTTTGTCGTGATACCGCTATTAGAAATTTGTCCGAACATCACGCTGCCGGCTGAAAATAAACCGCTGTGTGAATTGGCGATGGAGTTACCTAATAGAGGAGGGGTACGAATATGGAAGCAGAGAAATGGGGAAGACGTATTCGCGCTTTTCGTAAATTGAAAGGTTTTACTCAAGAAGGTTTTGCGAAGGAACTCGGCGTTTCTATCTCAGTAATCGGTGAAATCGAAAGAGGGAATCGAGTACCTGAAAGACAATTAATTGAACAAATGAGCGATTTACTTAATATAAGCAAAAATGAATTAACGCCGCCTGAAGTTGAAAATGAGGCATGAGTAAAACAAAAGGGAGATTCGCTATGTTAAAAATAGGTCCTATCGAATTGAAAAATCCGGTCGTGTTAGCTCCGATGGCTGGCGTATGTAACGCAGCTTTCCGGTTAACTGTAAAGGAATTCGGCGCTGGGCTCGTTTGTGCGGAAATGGTTAGCGATAAAGGGATTGTCTTTAAGAACGAAAAGACGCTAAATATGCTCTATATCGATGAAAGAGAGAAGCCGTTAAGCCTGCAAATCTTTGGCGGCGAGAGGGAATCTCTTGTGGAAGCAGCGAAATTCGTAGATCAAAATACGAATGCAGACATCATCGATATTAATATGGGATGCCCTGTTCCAAAAATTACGAAATCTGATGCCGGGGCAAAATGGCTTCTCGATCCTGATAAAATATATGAGATGGTTTCGGCAGTAGTAGAGGCGGTAGAAAAGCCAGTTACGATAAAGATGCGAATGGGTTGGGATGAAGAACATATTTATGCGGTCCGTAATGCACAGGCTGTTCAGCGCGCCGGCGGAAAGGCAATATCGCTTCATGGCCGGACGCGTGTTCAAATGTATGAAGGAAAGGCGAATTGGGACATCATTCGTGAAGTAAAACAATCTGTGAATATCCCTATTATCGGTAATGGTGACGTTCAAACTCCTCAAGATGCTAAACGGATGCTGGAGGAAACGGGCTGTGACGGTGTCATGATTGGAAGAGCTGCACTTGGCAATCCGTGGATGATTTACCGTACTGTTAAATATCTAGAAACAGGGGAATTAATGGGCGAGCCTTCTGCTCAGGAGAAAATTGATGTCTGTCTCCTGCACCTTGACAGATTGATCGAGTTAAAATCAGAGCATATTGCCGTAAGAGAAATGCGTAAGCATGCCGCATGGTATTTAAAAGGGATTAGTGGAAATGCAAAGGTAAGAAATGCGATTAATGATTGTAACACAAGAGAAGAACTCGTGATGTTGCTAAACAGATTGATAGAAGAAGTCGAAGAAAAACCAGTCCAAATACAAGCTGGGTAATCACGGATGAATCGGATGAGCTGAAGCGGGATTATAAAACTGTCAGTTTGAGATTACTGGCAGTTTTTTGCTATATCTAGAAAATATTTAAGATTAAAACTTTTACGACGGCATTAGTTTGTGTAAAATGATATAGTATGCAAAAAAATGAAGCGGATAAATTAACTTTATTCAGCAGGTGACCTTCACTTCTATATACAGAGGGATGTATGCAAAAGGTTAGCGGAATAATGTGGATTACACTTAGGCTGAATAAAGTTAAGCCTCCGGCGGATGCCTCGATTTTTTTAGAGGAATCTTTTCGAGCAAACTCGAAAAAAGACGGGCGCAAATAAGCCAAGGCGCATTTGATAGAGTGTTACATATAAAGATTTATTAGGAGATGAAAATTAATGAGTCATGAAGAGTTAAATGACCAATTACAAGTAAGAAGGGAGAAATTAGATAAATTACGCAACTTAGGAATGGATCCGTTTGGGAAACGATTTGAACGGACCCATCTGGCCTCTGAGATAATCGAAACGTACGGTGAATCCGAAAATGAAGAGCTTGAGGGCAAGGGAATTACTGCTACTGTGGCCGGCCGTATCATGACGAAGCGCGGTAAAGGGAAAGCCGGGTTTGCCCATATTCAGGATGTAAGCGGGCAAATTCAAATTTACGTTCGACAGGATGCTATTGGCGAAGAACAGTATGAAGTTTTCAAAATGGTTGATTTAGGAGATATTGTAGGGATCACAGGTCATGTGTTCAGGACAAAAATGGGTGAATTATCCATCAAGGTTCAAAACTTTGAAGTTTTAGCAAAAGCTCTGCGTCCGCTGCCT
>CALGSR010000409.1 GCA_937902115.1 uncultured Bacillus sp.
TTATGTAAAATTTTATGGTTTTGAGGTAGCTGGAGAATGTTATTTAATTTTAACCAATATAGCCAGAAGTCCCCTTCCTCAAGGAATGAAATGAGTAGGTGGGGGAGGTTCATAAGACAGCGAAAAAACGCATTTCTCAGAGAAATGCGTTTTTAAAAATTATTTCTTATAGCCCAAGTTCGGGATGTTGTTCCAGCGGTCACTTAAATAACGTGCGACCATTTTCGGTTCTCTTCCCCTCGTGAAGACACCTTTTTTATTCCCTTGAACACGCAGAAGACCAAATTTTGTTTGGAAGTCGGCAAAGTTCCATAATTGCTCGCCGACAAAGTTTGGAATTTCATCAAATACTTTGCTGTTCATGCGATAGTAGTCTTCTTGATACTCTTCTGAGTACGGTTCGCCGTAAGCGCTGTGGAATCCGGCAACTGTATCTGCACCATATTCTGTGTACATGATCGGTTTATCGGGATATTTTTCCTGCCACTCTAGCAGTTCTTGACGAGTCTTTTCTTCCCCTGTTTTTAAATCACCGTGCTGGACATACCAGCCATAGTAACGATTTAAGCAAATGACATCGACTAAATCTGGACATTTATCCGCTTTTGGTGTGGCCATCATGATGCCAATATAGGTACATGGACGATTTTGCGGGTCTAGCTCTCTTGCCAATTCGAATAACGGGGCAAAATATTCATGTGCTCCTGTTGAATAGGTCGCCGCTTCATTGGCAATGGACCACATCACAACACAAGCATAGTTTTTGTCACGGTCGATTAATTCGCGAATCACTTGTTGATGGGCTTCAGTCGTATTGATCTGTTTCCACGTATCGTCTTCAAAATCATCTTTATCCAGGGCTGATACGTCAAAGTTGAAGGACAGCATCAAGCCGACAGCCGGTGTTTCGTCAATCACGACAATTCCTTCGCGGTCACATAGACGCATCATTTCTTCTGAATATGGATAGTGGGACGTACGGAAAGAGTTCGCACCCATTTTTTTCATTAAATTAATATCCAGCACATTGTAGGCCTCATTCAAACCACGGCCATTGACATATGTATCTTCATGCTTCCCAAAGCCTTTGAAATAGAATGGTTCGCCATTAATTAAGAACTTGCCACTCTTGACTTCAACCTTGCGCACACCGAATGGTTCCTCATACACATCAACGGTTTCTCCGCCCTTAACGCCCTCTACTTTTGCTGTGTATAGATAGGCGTTCAATGGCTGCCACAACTGGACGTTCTCAAGTGTAACGTTCGTATCATTTCCTGAAGCTTGAGCGACTTGCTTGCCCTCTTCGTCTAAAATTGTTACTCGTACTTCATCAAAGGCTCCTGCTGTTTTTACAGAAATGTTTACATCTGCTTTTTTAGCAGCTAAATCAACATTCGGTACAATCACGATATCTTCAATGTAATCACGTGGTGTTGAATAAATTTTCACTGGACGATGTAAGCCCGCATAGTTAAAGAAATCAAAGTTTTCATCGACCTTTCGAACCATCCGGCCGTTCTCATCTTTACTTTCGCTGTAGTTCCCAACCGGAAGCGTGGTATAGTCTAACAGATTGCTCAAACGAACCGTTAAACGATTGCTTCCATCCGTTAAAAAGTCATTGATTTCGACCTCAAACGGTGTGAAGCCGCCTTTATGATGCGTGATCTCTTTGCCGTTTAAATATACCCATGCTTCATGTGTCGCCGAACCAAAACGCAAGACTAATCTTTAATTGCGCAAAGACTTTGCTACTGAGAATTCTTTTTCATACCAAATATAACCGCTGTGCCTGCGGATTTCCAGATTCACGTTCTGGTCATTAAATGATGCAGGAACAGCAATCACTTCACTTGTTGGAAGCGGCTTTGCTGCCTCAATCGGTTCTACTTCTTTATCAATCAAAAATTTCCAAATCCCATTTAAATCTGTAACAACACGGCTTTCTGTAGCGATTGGATACAACATATGATTTCCTCCATTCAATTTTACGTAAATGTCCAATGAATTGTGTCATGTTTACTCTACAGGTCAATCCTTTTGAGTTTTCCCTTTCACAGGAACTATCATTCGTGGCTTGTCGGTGTCAGGCACTAAAAATGGACAATTGTCTATACACAGAGGACACTCCATCTAAATCTGCACGTCAAAAAAGCTTAGGTTGCTACACCTTATGCTTTTTTTCGCCTGTACATCTGGGACACTGTCCCCCAGCATAGGAGATCCGGTCTTTCTCAAACTTAACCAAAAAATAGAGCATCCCCCACATCGACATACATCGCTTTTCCAGTAATGGCATCGATCGCTCTTACATGACCAACAGTCGCTGGAAATGCTGCTGTATAAGCAAGTGAGTAGATCGATTCTCCATTTTCAGCGTATTCACGGACAAACATACGCTCCATCTGGACAAATTTTCGATAGATTTCTTTGGCCTCCTGTACGGAAATGACTGGCGTCGCAGTGGTTGGCAATTGCGAAATAACGTCCTCGGATGGTACATCCAAATAAAAATACCTTACCTTTCCAGTAAACCGTCCCACCGAAATGTATGAAACATGCTGATCAACCCGCACTCCTTTATGAAAAGAATGGAAGTAAAAAGTGTAGGTTGGCTCTTCATTTAGATATTCTTCGTCCACTTCCAGCTCTTCCTCATCGGATTCCCAGTTCATTTCACTTAATTCCGTTTCTTCTTCAGCAAATTCCTCAGTAAAATCTTCTTCTTCATCCCCATCCCCGAGCGTTTCTTCATCCAGCGTTTCTAAGCGAAAACATTCATGCGCATTTGGAAAAAGTTTAAACATTACCTGCAAGGCCTGTTGCAACGCCCTGTCTAATCCGATTTCCTCTCCTTCACTTTCATGCTCTTCGCCGGTTAATACTCGCAGGAGTTTCCCTGTTTTTTCAGAAAAACAAAGCTTCACAACATGCTCATCCTGATCTTCGAAATCAAAAGAATAGGACTGAACCGACTCACATCTAGACCATATTTCTAC
>CALGSR010000410.1 GCA_937902115.1 uncultured Bacillus sp.
ATTGCAGAAGTAGCTAGAGAAAAACATGTCACTCAAATTGTACTTGGTCAAACGGCACAAAGTCGCTGGGAACAAATGACAAAGGGTTCTGTTATTAATTCGCTGCTTCAAGAAATTCCTTTTATTGATCTTCATCTTGTTTCGGTGTCCCGTTCAGTCCGTAATCAGGAAGGGCAATTTGAAAAAGGTGTACGTGCTTTCCTAGTCAAAGAAAACAATCAATACCAGATCCAGTTTAAACATTCAAAAGAGGTTCAATTTGAAGGAATCTTTTTCAAAGAAATTGGAACGGATTTTAACAATGGATTGTTTAAATTTATGAAAGATCGAGAAACATTGTATGTACAGGTAAAAGAGGACTATGTGACAGATTTTACAAATATAAAAATGACCGTCCCTTTCGATGAACAAGGAAACTAAATCTTTGTTACAAACTTCCTCCACATGATGATTCGTGTGGAGTTTTTTGTATTTCGTTACAGATTGACATCTATTTTGACGACATTATGTTCTTCGTTTTTATTTATCCCGATATAATGCAATGTTTCTGCAGGGGAATGGTGCTGATAAATTCCCATAATAATAGAAATGGCGATCCCTTTGCGGTATGCATGGTAGCCAAACGTTTTCCTCAGTGTATGTGTTCCGATATTTCCCTCAATTTTTGCTTCTTCTGCAGCATGGTTAATAATGCGGTAGGCCTGCTGCCGAGTAATTGGCCGGTTGTTTTTTTGTGATTTAAAAAGATAATCACTTTGTTGAAAAGGAATCGTTGCTAAATAAGATTCAAGGGCGGTATTGACACTATTATTTAAATAATAGGCTTTTTTCTCGCCGCTTTTTTTATCTATGACATAAAGAAATTCTTTCATTTGTTCTTCGGCCCAAACATCCTCCACCTTTAATAAAAGCAGCTCGCTGATTTTAATTCCTGTGTTAATCCCCAAAACAAAAAATAAAAGATCACGTTTTGAATTTCTGCTTAATATATCCTTCATTGCATTAATTTGTTCGATCTCTTTTATTGGTTCCACGTATTCCAATGGATTTCCTCCTGCAGTATAATGTTACATAAATCATTTTATTATATATTTATGTAACATTTCAACTAATAAACTTTATAAATAGAGGAATAATTAAAAAAATGTTTCGGATAAGTTTTTTCTTTTCAAATATAATCAGGTTTTTTATGTAGGAAATAGATTGAAGATCGTTTAAAATAGTTTGTATATTGAAAAAACAAGGGGTAATACATTCATGATTAAAATGGAAATACAACGAGATGCAGCAATGCTTAAAGGGCAAATCACTGCCCTGTATGAAATTTTTACAAAACAAGAAAACACACAATCATCTGAAAGAACAAAGGATTTGGCGCAGAAACTGGCTAAACAAGAATACTCGATTGCCTTTTGCGGGCACTTTTCTGCCGGGAAATCCAGTATGATCAACCAATTGATGGGTGAAAACATTTTACCGTCAAGCCCAATTCCGACAAGTGCAAATCTTGTCAAAATCAAATCTGGTGACGATTATGCCAAGGTGTATTTTAAAGAAGAGCGACCGCTCAAATTCCCCGCACCATATGATTACGAGAAAGTAAAATCCTATGCTAAGGACGGAGACTCGATCCAATCGATCGAAATCAGTTATTCAAAAACGTCAATTCCAGAACATACCATTATTATGGATACTCCCGGCATCGATTCAACGGATGACGCACATAGAATTGCAACGGAATCAGCACTGCATTTAGCTGATATTGTGTTTTATGTGATGGACTATAATCATGTTCAAGGTGAATTAAACTTTTTATTTACAAAGGAATTAACAGAAGCGGGGAAACAGGTTTATTTAGTCATCAACCAAATTGATAAACATCGTGAAGAAGAACTTAGCTTTGCGTCATTCCAAGAAAGTGTCAAAAATTCCTTCGCTTCCTGGGGTGTGCATCCGGCAAAAATCTTTTATACCACATTAAAAAAACCGGATCATCCATATAATCAATATCCTGCTTTAAAGCAGTTTATCGATGAAAAGATAAGGGACCGTTTTGATGTACTTCCTGAATCCGTCTTTCATTCCTTGAAAAAGCTAGGAGAAGAACATATCAGCTTTTTAACGGCAGGTTATGAGGAAGAAGTCAATCAGTTAAAGGAGAAGCTGGAGGAGCTTCCTGAAGAAGAAAAAGAGACTCTCTACCACACGTTCACGGACTTAAAGGCTCAGTTGGAAGAAATAAAAACATCTTTGAGAAAAAAGGAAACCCAACTGTATGAAGAAGTTGACAAAGTGTTGGATAATGCTTATTTAATGCCGTTTTCAACAAGAGATTTGGCTGAACAATATCTTGCCGCAAGACAGCCTGATTTTAAAGTCGGTTTATTTTTTGCAAAACAAAAAACAGAACAGGAGCGAACTGGAAGATTGGGGCGTTTCTATACTGACTTAGCGGAGAAAGTCACTTCACAAATTGATTGGCATGTGAAGGAATTGCTGACAAGATTGCTGCAGGAAAACGAAATTGAAGACGGGCAGCTGTTATCATCTGTACAGAATTTTAAAGTATCCTTCGACAAGGAGCTGCTGAGCGAAACGGTGAAGCCCGGGGCTGGCCTTACCGGAGACTATGTTTTAAATTATACAAATGATGTGGCAAATGCCCTTAAGAAAAAGACAAAGGAGCATCTTTCTGCCTTTATTGCGGCTTATCTTGACCAATTGCGGCTAAAACTATCTGCGGGAGAGAAAAAGCTGGCGCAGGAAATAGCAAAATTAAAGGTGTATGTGGATGCATCCGAAAGAATAGAGACGTTGGAGGCAGATATTACCGGCGTTCAGATTCAATTAGAGCAAGTATTAACCGGCCATCTTGACTTAGAAAATTATCAAGAGCCGTTTGCAGCGCTTGCTGTTGACGATTCAGAGGAAGCACAAGTTGTTATGCATGATCTTGAAGAAACCGTTCAGGAAAAGGTGAAAACGACGAAAGAGCGTGGCGAGCGTTCTCTTGAGAAGCAAAATGGGGAGACAAGAACGGAAATTGCTCCGTTTGTTTCTTCATTAAAGAATGCTGCCGAGCAAGTGAAGCCTGTGCCAGGATTTAAGAAGCTTTCAGAAGAACTGTTACAAAAAGCAGAACGTCTAGAGAATCAATCGTTTACAGTTGCTTTGTTTGGTGCCTTTAGTGCAGGAAAATCATCTTTCGCCAATGCATTGATTGGGAGTAAATTGCTGCCTGTCTCACCAAATCCGACGACAGCTGCGATTAATAAAATTATGCCGGTAGATGCAGAACACCCCCATGGTACCGTACTGGTGAAGTTGAAAAACCATGACACATTAATGGCGGATGTCAACCGCTCGCTGGCTGCCTTTGACACGCAGGCTGTTGATATCGAAACCGCTGTGTTGCAAGCCAAGAAGGTCGCAGGGGATAGAACGGATGTGGATGCGTATGAGAAGACACATCTTGCTTTCCTAAATGCATTTGTGCGTGGAGTAGATGCATATAAGGCGCAGCTCGGTGAAATGATCGAAACAAACCTTGAACTGTTCACTGGTTTTGTCGCAAACGAAGAGCAGTCTTGTTTGGTTGAATGGATTGAAGTGTATTATGAATGTGAATTAACGAAAAAAGGGATCACATTAGTGGATACTCCTGGGGCCGATTCGATCAATGCCCGCCATACAGGAGTTGCGTTTGACTATATTAAAAATTCAGATGCGATTCTTTTTGTTACCTATTATAATCATGCTTTTTCAAAAGCAGATCGTGAATTCTTAATCCAATTAGGACGTGTCAAAGAAACCTTTGCTCTTGATAAAATGTTCTTTATTGTCAATGCTGTTGATTTGGCTCATGATGAAGAAGAATTGCATGCCGTTCTCGATTATGTCGATGATCAATTAGTGACCTATGGGATCAGACAGCCGCACTTATATCCGGTATCCAGTCTCCAAGCGTTAAATGAGAAACTTAAAGGCAAGGGAGAAACAGCATCCGGAATGGCCCTGTTTGAAGAAAGGTTTTATTCCTTTATCGATCATGATTTAAGAGAAATCGCTGTAGCCTCTGCAAAAATGGAATGGCAGCGGATGATTGCCCAATTGCATAGCTTTATTCAATCGGCCGAGGAAGACCAAGAAACAAAAGTGCAAAAACGAAAACAGCTGGCAGTGGAAAAAGATGAAATGCTGGCCATGATTCGCGGGCAGGAACATGCAATACTAAAGCAAAGATTGGAACAGGAAACGGATGAACTTGTCTTTTATATTAAACAGCGGGTATTTTTACGCTTTAATGATTTCTTGAAGGAGTCCTTTAATCCAGCGTTGCTGAAAGATGACGGCAGGAACTTGAAGAAAGCACTGCAGCAGGCACTGGAAAACTTCCTGACTGATTTTGGCTACGACTTTGCCCAAGAACTTCGTGCCACAACATTAAGGATAGAGGCCTATATCGGGAAGCTGTTAGCACAAAGTGAGCAATCGATGATGACTTCCCTTCATGAATTGAATGATGAGCCTTCATTCAGCACATATGAAATGAACCGATTGGTCGGTCCTGAATTTGAAACAGCATTCGAATCTCTTGACAGAAGCCGTTTTAAAACAGCATTATCTCATTTTAAAAATCCAAAGTCATTTTTTGAAAAGAATGAACGCAAACGATTAGGGGATGAACTGGAAAACAATCTCCAAGAGCCTGCAGAAGAATATTTAACAGCAGGAAAAAACAAACTAAAGAACCATTACAATGAGTTAATGGAAGCAGAATTTAAAGCACTACTCGCGCATTTAACCGAGCAGGCAGAGGAATTCTACGAAGGAGTACTTGCCTCCCTGTCCAACGAAATGCCAATTGAAGAACTGAAAAAAATCGCCAGCAATCTAGAACAAAACTAATATTTTAGTGCCTGGCACTAAAAAAAGATAAATAGGCAGTAAATGTCCGTGTGCAGTGGACATTTACTGCTGTTTTCTTGCCTGACTTTAAAGTAAAGAGGCTGATATGGAATATGGAAAAATGGTTAGAGGAAATAGAAGCAAAATATAATGTGCATATTCTCTTAGCGGCTGAAACGGGGAGCCGTGTATGGGGTGGAGCAACCGAACAGTCAGATTACGATGTTCGGTTTATTTTTCTGCATCGTGATCTGAAAACCTATTTATCTTTGGAAAGAGCACAAGAAACGCTTGATATTCAAAGCCCTTATGATGCTCAGGGCTGGGATATTTTTAAAGCATTTACGCTGCTTGATAAATCTAATCCCAATTTGCTGGAATGGTCTCTTTCACCTATCAAATATAGAGATGACAAGGGTTTTTCCCGAGAATTATATCACTATGCGGAAGAAAGCTATTCGCTCTATTCACTGTATCAGCATTATATTCAACTTATGGGGCGGAATATCAAGGGATTAGGTGATGAGGGGTATACGATGCGAAGCCAGAAAAAGTTGATTCA